>NZ_JBAHZZ010000139.1:0-28323 GCF_037132785.1 Flavicella sp.
CATTTTATTTTTGCCAAATAAGCTTTACATGATTCATCATTTGGCAGTTCTTTTATAAAACTCAGTATATTTTGACCTTGAAAAACATCCATATCTGTTATATTTAATGACACTAAGATACAGAAACTAAATGACTAACTCAGTAATATCTTATAAGTGAATCACTTCATCATAAGCATCTGCAACAGCTTCCATAACCGCTTCACTCATAGTAGGGTGAGGGTGGATTGTTTTTAACACTTCATGTCCAGTTGTTTCTAATTTACGTCCTAAAACTGCTTCTGAAATCATGTCTGTAACTCCAGCACCAATCATATGACATCCTAACCATTCTCCGTATTTGGCATCAAATATTACTTTTACAAAACCTTCTGTATGACCAGCAGCAGTAGCTTTTCCCGAGGCAGAGAATGGGAATTTCCCTACTTTAAGTTCATATCCAGCTTCTTTAGCTTTTGCTTCTGTCATACCAACAGATGCAATTTCAGGAAATGCATATGTACAACCTGGAACATTTCCATAATCGATAGCTTCCGTATGTAATCCTGCAATTTTCTCAATACAAGTAATTCCTTCAGCCGAAGCAACATGTGCTAAAGCTTGTCCAGGAACAACATCTCCAATAGCATAATAACCAGGGATGTTAGTTTGGTAGAAATCGTTTACTAAGATTTTATCTTTGTCTACAACGATACCTACATCTTCCAATCCGATATTTTCTATGTTAGATTTGATACCTACAGCAGATAATAAAATATCAGCTTCTAGTTTTTCTTCTCCTTTTTTAGTTTTTACCGTAGCAATAACTCCAGCACCAGAAGTATCAACAGACTCTACAGCAGAGTTTGTCATTACTTTGATTCCAGATTTTTTTAAAGATTTTTCGAATTGTTTAGAAACGTCAATATCTTCAACAGGTACAACATTTGGCATAAACTCAACGATTGTTACATCTGTACCCATTGAGTTGTAAAAATGTGCAAACTCAACACCGATAGCTCCAGAACCAACAACAATCATTTTCTTTGGTTGCTCAGGTAATGTCATTGCTTGACGGTATCCGATTACTTTTTTACCATCTTGAGGTAAGTTAGGTAATTCACGAGATCTAGCTCCCGTTGCAATGATGATATGATCTGCACTATATTCAGTAACAGTACCATCTTCAGTAGTAACATCAACTTTTTTACCAGTTTTTATTTTTCCAAATCCGTTGATAATGTCGATTTTATTTTTCTTCATTAAGAAGTTGATACCCTTGCTCATTCCTTCTGCAACACCACGACTTCTTTTGATAACTGCTTCAAAATCTTTATCAATAGCTTCAGCTTTTAAACCGTATTGGTCTACATGTTTTAAATAATCATATACCTGTGCGCTTTTTAATAAAGCTTTGGTAGGGATACATCCCCAGTTTAAACAGATTCCACCTAATTCGGCTTTTTCTACTACAGCAGTTTTAAATCCTAACTGTGAAGCTCTAATGGCCGTTACATAACCACCAGGTCCACTTCCAATAACTATTACGTCGTATTTCATTGTATATGATTTTTGTTTTCTTACTTTTTTAACCCTTATTTTACTAAGAATAGTCTTCTGACCCTTAATAAAGGGTATGCAAATTTAATAAATCTATATTTATTTTTACAATTCGAATTCTTTATTATGATAATAATAAATTATGACCTGTTAATTAGTTTATTCCTAAAAAAAGCTACTACATTCTTTCAGGAACATTGATTCCTAACAACTGAAATCCTGATTTGATAATTTCTCCAACCTTTTTCGATAATTGTGTTCTGAATATTTTTAAGTTTTCATCTTCACATCCTAATATATAAGAGCTTTGATAAAAAGAATTGTAACCTTTTACCAAGTCGTATGTATAGTTAGCAATCAAGGCAGGACTCTGGTTTTTTGAAGCCAATTGTACTGTTTCTGGGTACAATTGTATTTGTTTGATAACAGCTCTTTCTTTATCACTTATAGATATCGTGGATATAGGAGCAGTATAATCAAAATCAGATTTTCTTAAAATGGATTGAATTCGAGCATAGGTATATTGAATAAATGGACCTGTATTACCATTAAAATCAATAGATTCTTTAGGGTCAAATAAAATTCTCTTCTTAGGGTCTACTTTTAAAATATAATATTTTAAAGCTCCCATACCAATAATTCGATACAACTCTTCTTTTTCATCTTTAGAATATCCATCTAATTTTCCTAATTCTTGAGAGATTTCTCTAGCAGTAGTAGTCATTTCATTCATCAAGTCATCTGCATCAACCACGGTTCCTTCTCTAGATTTCATTTTACCAGAAGGTAAATCTACCATTCCATAAGATAAGTGATACATATTATTTGCCCAAGAGAACCCCAGTTTTTTAAGAATTAAGAATAGTACTTTAAAATGGTAATCTTGTTCGTTTCCAACGGTATAAGTAAGGGAATCTATATGATAATCTTTAAAACGTTTTATTGCCGTTCCAATATCTTGCGTTATATATACGGAAGTTCCGTCAGATCTTTGTACAATTTTTCTATCCAGTCCTTCATCGGTTAAATCTATCCAAACAGATTTATCTTTATCTTGTTCAAAAACTCCTTTAGTAAGACCTTCAGCAACAACATTTTTCCCTAAAATATAGGTATCACTTTCGTAATAATTTTTATCAAAATTTACGCCCAAGTTTTTATATGAAATTGCAAAACCGTCATAAACCCATTGGTTCATTTTTTTCCAAAGAGTTAGTACTTCTTCGTCACCAGCCTCCCATTTTAGCAACATTTCTTGTGCCTCTAATAATATAGGTGCTTGTTTTTTTGCTTCTTCTTCAGATTTTCCTTGTGTAATTAAATCGCTAATTTCTTTTTTGTAAGCTTTATCAAAAGCAACATAATAATTACCGACTAATTTATCTCCTTTGATTCCCGTAGATTCAGGGGTTTTTCCCTCACCATATTTTTTCCAAGCAAGCATACTTTTACAAATATGAATACCTCTGTCATTGATAATTTGAGTTTTGTAAACTTTTTTACCAGCAGCAGCAATAATATTTGACACAGAGAAACCTAATAAATTATTACGTACATGTCCTAAATGTAATGGTTTATTTGTATTAGGAGAAGAATATTCAACCATTACCGCTTTGTCCTCTGGGTTTGGTTTTACAATTCCAAAATTTTCAATTGTATAGATTGATTGGAAATCTTGGATAAAATATTCTTCAGAAATGATAAGATTTAAAAAACCTTTGACTACGTTAAAGTCATCAACGACATCAATATTTTCTTTTAAGTATGCTCCAATTTGTTCACCAATAGCTGCGGGGTTTCCTTTTAGAGTCCTTAATAATGCAAAAATCACTACGGTAATATCCCCTTCGAAATCCTTTTTGGTAGCCTGAAACTCTACGTTTTCTATTTCTTTACCAAAAATTTGAACTACAGCCTTCTTTACAGCACTGGTTAATATGTTTTGAATACTCATGTATATTGATGTTTTGAGCTGCAAATTTAAGAATAAATAAACATGGGTAAATAAATAATAAAGAAAAATATTATAGAGATTCTCAATGTGGTACAAAAAGGGTTTTTTACTGAGGCAATAAGCTTATCTTTACACAGAATTTAAGGATATGGTTATGACGGATATGGAGCAAAGGTTGGCAAATTTACATAAAGATGCTAGGGATATGGAAAAGGACACTAGAAAGTATTTTCAACGTCTTAAAAGACGTACTCCTAAAACCTTAGATTTAACAATGCGAGATTTACACGACGCAGAATTTGAAAAAACGGATTGTATGACCTGCGCAAATTGTTGTAAAACATCGAGTCCAATTTTTACTGAGAAAGATATTCAACGTATCTCTAAGCATTTTAGAATGAAAGAGGTGAAGTTTATCGAACAGTTTTTAGAACGCGATTCAGATGATTTTTATGTGCTTCAAGATGTTCCATGTCACTTTTTAGACGATAATGACAATAGTTGTACTATTTATGATGTACGCCCGAAAGCTTGTGGTGATTATCCACATACAAACCGAAAGAAATTTATTCAGATAACAGATCTGACTGTTAAAAATGCTGAAATTTGCCCAGCTACTTTTAATATTATTGAAAATTTGAAAAGGGTACTTCCATTAGGAGGAAAAGCGAGTCAGGAATCAAAATTTTAATCATCAGGTAATGGTTAATCAATTATTGAAGCGATCAATATTTTCTTTGTATGCTTTTAGAGATAATGTTTCTTGAAAATATTTTTTAGCGAAAAATTTTATAATAACTCACGATGAGCTTACTGCGTATTTTTGTTTGACCTTAGTCAGAGATTTGGATTATTATTTCTTTGAAAAGGAAAAAAGGTGTTTTGACAATTATGTTTTTAAGCGTCTTTTTTTATAACAAAAGTGATGTTATTTTTAAAAGAAAATAAGCGTTTTCAGTTTTTTAAAATTCGAATAAAAACAGATGTTGTTTTTGAATTGAATTTGACCACTATTCAAGTACAACCTAAGGAAATTATTTTAAATTATTTCAGTAATCTTTCAAATAATGGTTTTATTTGTTTTTTTCTAACTATTTTTGAAAGAACGAAAATTGAAAGTTATGAGTAATACTTCTAAATGGGTTACAGGATTGGTAATTGGACTGTTTGTAGGTGCGATTACAGGTGTGCTATTAGCGCCAAGTTCTGGAAAGGAAACTAGAGAAAGTCTCTTAAATAAAATAGATCTCTTAAAAGAAAAAATGAGCGACTTGATTGAAAGAGGAGGTGAGTACACTTCTGAAAAAGTTGATCTTATAAAAGCTAAAATTGCCGCTTTGGAAAAAAAACTCACCAAAAAAGAGACGGTTTAAATATATTTATTTAGATGAAAGAAGAACTGATTAAGTATATAGAGTTAAAAATTAGATACTACCGTTTTGAGGCAGTAGAAAAAATTGGAGACCTTAGAGCAAAGTTATTAGTAGATATTCTTATTTTATTCTTGTTTGCTTGTTTGTTGTTGTTTTTAGGTTTTACTACTGCCGTAGTGTTAAACGCTGTTTTTGATAGCACCTATTTAGGCTATGTGGTTGTAACTTTAGTTCTTTTGTTTTCGGTATTGATATTAGTATGGAAAAGGAAAACAATCATCTCTAAAATCAATCAAAATTATTTAGAGAATAATATTCCTTCTTAAATAATGAAATTATGAATAAATCTGAGTTTCATCTACAAAAAGCACTTTTAAAAACAGAAATCTTGATTCAAGAAAAAGTCGTAGAAGACAAATTTCGTGATACAACGAGCTTTCAAAATATTATTTTGACAATTGTTCCATCTATTGCCAAACAGATTATCCACATTCAAGGAAAGAAATTATTGGGTTCCTTTTTTGTGGTTTTGAATAGTCTTTTAGTTGATGTTTTGTTTGAATCTAAAAAAGTAATTGTGAATATTACCAATCTGGTAGATTTATTTAAAGATATAAGCTCTAAAGTGAAAGAAAAATCACATAAAAAAGAGTAGATGCTTTTGTGAATAATTCATCAGCAATTCTTCTGAGAATGCCTGTAATATTGATGATCAACATTTTTGTTTATTTCAGAGAGTTGAGATAAAAACAGAAGCCTTTTTCTTTATTAGTGTTTATTTTATATTGTGGTTCTTCTTTTAATTTATGTGAGGATATTTATAAGTTAGAGTTGTTTTACGCATTTAAAAGAGGTGAAATTAACATTGATATTAAATTTAAAATGCTATGTTACACACAGTTTTCTGTCGAAAATCACACAAACTGATATCTAATAATAGATTAAGAAATTACCAAAATCACAAAGAGTCTTGAATTCAAGAGTATCATTGTGTTTATTCATACATCACATATTTTTCCCGAACAAACTTGAATTTTTCAATTTCTGTTTTCCAAGAGTCTTCGATTTTTTTTGTAGGAAAATTGTTTTCGAGTTGTTTTCTTAAGGTTTTATTTCCTGCATGAATAGTAAAGGTTTTTCCAAAAAAAGCCTCTTTATTTGGGTAGAGATCATAAGCCTTTTTTAACCAAGAAATAGATACTTTATTGAGTCGATCTTCGTTTTTTAAATTAAACCCATAACAGACCATATTTTGATCTTTTGGGTGTTTACTGCCAAAATTAGCTTTTGGGCTATATGAAAAATTTGTCTTTTCAAATTTAGAGGAACCAAAACGTTGAAACTGAAATTCAGTACCTCTTCCTGCATTTATGGGGGTTCCTTCAAAAAAACCTAGACTAGGATATAAATTGATCGATTTTGAATTCGGTAGGTTCGGAGAGGGGAGAATGGGAAGGTTATACGTACTTTTATGAGTATAGTTTTTTAATGGAATTACTGTTAAATCACAAATTATTTTATTTTTCAACCACTGTTCTCCATTGATCATTTTGGCGTATTCTCCAATTGTCATTCCATAAACCAATGGCACTGGGTGCATACCAACAAAACTTTTGTATTTTATATTTAATGTAGGTCCATCTATATAATGAGCGTTTGGGTTGGGTCTATCCAAAACAATAAGAGGGATGTTGTTTTCAGCACAGGCTTCCATTACATAATGCAATGTTGAAATATAAGTATAAAAACGAACGCCAACGTCTTGAATATCGAATAGAACCATATCTATGGATTTGAGCTGTGCTGAACTTGGTTTTTTGTTTTTTCCATACAAAGAAATAATTGGAAGTCCTGTTTTTGTGTCTGTTCTATTGGCCACGTGTTCTGCGGCATCAGATTTCCCACGAAAACCGTGCTCTGGAGAAAAGACATTTGTAATATGTATATTTCTAGCCAACAAAGAATCTACAAGATGTGTATATAAAAGAGAGGACGAATTTTTAAAAATAACTGAGGTTTGATTGGCTACGATTGCTACTTTTTTGCTTTTTAGAAGATGGATATAGCTTTCTGTACTGTTGGCAGCTACAATAATTTCTGACTGACCATTACAGGCTGTTATGAAAAAAAATAAAACACCTATAATGATGTAATAACTAGATTGTAAAAAGTTCAATTTATTCTTTTTAAATTCTTTGATCAACCTACTAGAGACAACAGAATTATGTGTATTTTTGATTCTTAACATTATATTATAAATTTGAATTACGAATTATTTTTAGCAAAACGCTTTACTGCGTCAAAGAAACATAAAAGTAGCATATCGTCGCCAATAATAAAAATTGCAATTACAGCAATTTCGATTGGAATCGTAATGATGTTAGTTACTGTTGCTACAGGTGTTGGCTTGCAGCAAAGAATTCGTGAGAAAATCTCTGTTTTTAAAGGACATATTCAAATCATAAATTATGATAATAATTCCTCGGAAACAACACAAAACCCAATCTCAATAAATCAAGATTTTTACCCTGATTTCTCTAATTTAAAAGAAGTTATTCATGTACAACCATTTGCTACAAAAGCGGGAATTATTCGTACAGAAAAAGATTTTGAAGGTGTCGTTTTAAAAGGAGTATCAATAGATTATGATTGGTCTGGTATCGGTGAGTATTTGATTGAAGGAAAACTGCCCGTATTTACTAAAGAAACTAGTACAGAAGTATTGATTTCAAAAATTGTATCGGATCGACTTGGGATTTTGGTTGATGATAAGTTTGATATGTATTTTATCAAAGATAATTCGGCGAGATTACCAAATAGACGTGTGTTTACAGTAAGCGGAATTTACAATTCAGGATTTAAAGAGTTTGATGAGAGTTTTGTTTTGGGTGATATCAAACACATTCAAAAATTAAATAAATGGAAGGAAAATCAGGTCGGTGGTTTTGAGGTGTTTGTAGATGATTTTTCTAAAATCAATGAAACTGGATTAGACATATACAAACAAATTGATCCTATGTTAAATAGTTTGACTTTAGTGGAGTTATTTCCTGCTATTTTTGAATGGTTAAAGTTATTTGATATAAATATTGCGATCATAATTGGAATTATGGTATTGGTTGCAGGAATCAATATGATCACAGCTTTATTAGTATTGATTTTAGAACGCACTCAAACTATCGGGGTTTTAAAAGCTTTGGGGAGTACGAATTGGAGTATTCGGAAACTATTTTTATATAATGCGTCCTATTTAATTTTTAGAGGCTTGTTAATAGGTAATATTATTGGTCTTACTTTACTTTTTATTCAGAAATACTTTGCAATAATTAAATTAAACCCAGAGACTTATTATGTAAGTAGTGCACCTGTAAGTATTAATTTATGGCAGGTATTAGCATTGAATATCGGGACTTTGGTATTGTGTTTATTGATGTTATTGATTCCTTCTTATATCATCACAAAAATAAGTCCAGCAAAAGCCGTTAAATTTGAGTAGTTGAATTTATAGAAGGTGTAAAGTTATTGAAAACTGTTGTTTTGAACTGTTTCTATACAAAGATTTTTTACTAATCAATTTATTGTTTTATAATTTTTTTGGACTTTCTATATTTTGGATACAGTAGGATATAGCTCTCCTAAAGCATGAGTCATTTTGAATTTTCCCTTTTATTTTTCATCGACGTTTAAAACACAAAAAAAGAAGAGTAGAAATTTTTGTTTTCTACTCTTCTTTAATAAGTTTTTTCTCTTAGCACCACTTATCTATTGTTTTCTGAACGTGTGGAGCTTTTATTTTAAAAAGGTTTACAAACCAAGATCAGCAAACATAGCTGTTAATCTTGGGTCTGAAGGTCGAGGAGCGTTTGCTTCAACGATATTCCCTTGTGGATCAATTAAGATAAAACGAGGAATTCCAGATATTTTATAAGCTCTTGAAAAAGATTGATCTCCATCAGCAAACAACTGAACACCAGTCATTTTTTTATCCGAAATCATTTGTTTCCAAGTGTTTTTTAAATTTTGTTTATCAATAGAGATACTTACAAATTCAATGTTTTTATCATGATAATTTTCTTCTAAGGTCTGTAAAAAAGGAATTTGCTGTATACAAGGTCCACACCAAGTAGCCCAAACATCTATATATACATATTTTCCTCTGAAATCTTCTAAAGAATTTTTTCCTCCCTTATAGTTTTCATAACCGCTAAATTTTGGAGAAGGACTTCCTTTACTAGTACTAGTGCTTTTAAGTAAATTGTGTTGTTCAGTATAGTTTTCGGTTAATGTTGTATACAATTCTTCATTGCTTTTCAATTCTGCTTTTGCAAAAGCAGAATCTAAATCTGGGTATTTTTTCAATAAGGCATCAAAAGTAGATTTAGCTTTTCCTAATTTTTCATCAAAAGCATCTTTTTCTAAATTAAAATATTCAGGAATGTTCATGAATTCACTTCCTATTTCTATTTTTTCTTTGATGTAATTTGTGTTTTGGGCTCCATCTCCTTTAAATTTAAAATCATCACCATCAATTGTTAATTCAATGTCAAACCCATTTTGAATAAACGAAAAGGTTCCGTTTTGTCCAATAGAAATTCCGTAAAAGTTTTCTTCATAAGAAGCTAAATCTTTTACGTTTTTAAGGTGTAAAGTATCTTTGAAGTGACCTTTAGAGTCGATGGTTATTTTTTTATTATAGGTTTCGTTTTCAATGGTAAGTATGGTTTCTGTATTGTTTATAACGGTACCAGAAACGGTCAAAAAGTTGTTCTTTTCATTAGAGCATGAAAGGAAAACAATTGCAGTCAATACCAGTAATATTTTATTCATTGTCTTGGGTTTTATTATTATAGAATTTCAAATATACAATATCTAGATGAACTTAAAATTTATAAATTATAGATTTTATATCAACAAGTTGTTAGGCCAACATGGTAACAGGGCTTTCAAGATAAAGCTTTACTGTATTCATAAAGGCAGCACCTATAGAGCCATCAATAGTTCTGTGGTCACAAGCTAATGTTAAGTTCATGATGTTTCCAATAACAATTTCGCCGTCTTTTATAACAGGCTTTTGTTTGATCCCTCCTACAGATAAAATTGCAGAATTAGGCTGGTTGATAATAGATGTAAAATTATCTACACCAAACATTCCTAAGTTAGAAACGGTAAAAGTTGAACCAGACATTTCATCGAGTGATAATTTTTTTGTTTTTGCTTTGATTGCAAGATCCTTAACTTCAGCTCCAATTTGAGTTAAACTCTTAGTGTCTGTAAAAGGAATAACAGGAACTACTAAACCATCTTCAATGGCAACAGCAACACCAATACTGATGTGGTTGTTGTAGATTGTTTTATCTTCCGTCCACTGTGTATTAATTTGCGGATGAGATTTTAGCGCCATAGCACAAGCTTTAAGAACTAAATCGTTAAATGAAATTTTAGTATCAGGAATTGCATTGATCTCTTTACGAGAAGCTATTGCATTATCCATATTGATGTCCATTCCGATTGTAAAGTTTACAGCGGTGGTTTGTGAGTTATCCAAAGCTCTTACAATTGCTTTACGCATTTGAGAATTTTTCACTTCTGTTTGACTTACTTCACCAGTAGGAGCAGCAGTAACAGTAGCAGGAGTAACAGAAATAACTACATCTATAAAGTTTTCAATATCAGTTTTAACAATTCTTCCACCTTCACCAGTACCAACAACTTTAGCAAGGTTGATTCCTTTTTCTTCAGCCAATGATTTCGCTAAAGGAGAAGCAACGATTCTTCCATTTTCAGACTTGATATTGCTAACTGTTTTAGTGGCGCTTGCCGTTTTTCCAATTGCTTGTTTAGGGGCAGCTTTCTTTTCTGGTACAGGTGCAGCATCAAGTTTTGGAACTTCAGCAGTAGGAGTTACGGTTTCGTTACCTTTTACTTTGAACGAAGATGCTATTGCAGAAACATCAGTTCCTGCAGGACCGATAATTGCTAATAAACTATCTACGGGAGCTGTTTCTCCTTCTTGTAAACCTATATATAATAAAGTACCTTCGTTAAAAGATTCAAATTCCATTGTAGCTTTGTCAGTTTCAATTTCTGCAAGAATATCTCCTTCAGTAATTTCATCACCAATTTTAGTCAACCATGAAGCAACAGTACCGTCAGTCATAGTATCACTCAAACGAGGCATAGTAACAACAGTAACTCCTTCAGGAATTACAGCGGTAGCTGCTGGGGTAGTTTCAGTTTGTTCAGCGACAGTAGGCTCTTCAGCAGCAACTTCTTCAGTACCACCAGAAAGTAAAGCAGAAAAATCTTCTCCTTCATCTCCAATAATAGCCAATAAGGTATCTACAGGTGCTGATTCACCTTCTTGTAATCCAATATGTAATAAATAACCTTCTTCAAAAGATTCAAATTCCATTGTCGCTTTGTCAGTTTCAATTTCAGCAAGAATATCTCCTTCTTCAATTTTATCACCCACAGCTTTTAACCATTTAGCAACGACACCTTCAGTCATTGTATCACTTAAACGGGGCATTGTAATAATTTGTGCCATTTCTTTTTAGTTATATGTTATAAATTTTGAACTTTAAATTTAAGTTATTAACCTAAATGTTTTTGATCTAAATTAATTTTCTTTATTAAGAGGTTTGATAAATGGGTAGTTTTCTTGATCGTAAACCATATCGTATAATTGTTGTACTTCAGGATATGGAGATTCATCAGCGAATTTTTCACACTCAATTACCTTCTTTTTAACATCTAATTCAATTTGTTTAATTTCATCTTCTGTCAAATACTTGTTTTCTTTGATGATATCCAATATTTGCGTGATAGGATCAATTTTCTTGTAATCAGCAACTTCATCTTTTGTACGATAATGTTGAGCATCAGACATAGAGTGACCTCTATATCGGTAAGTTTTCATTTCTAAGAAAGTTGGTCCATCACCTCTACGAGCTCTTTCCATTGCTTCGTCCATAGCTTCTGCTACTTTAATAGGGTTCATTGCATCAACAGGACCAGAAGGCATTTCATATCCTAAACCTAGCTTCCAAATATCTTGATGGTTTGCTGTACGTCCTACAGAAGTTCCCATTGCATATCCGTTATTTTCAACAATAAATACTACAGGTAATTTCCATAACATAGCCATGTTAAACGTTTCGTGTAAAGATCCCTGACGAGCAGCGCCATCACCAAAACAACAGATTGTTACAGCTCCTGTATTGTGATATTTATCACCAAAAGCCATACCAGCACCTAAGGGAATTTGACCCCCTACAATACCATGCCCTCCATAAAATCCTTTTTCTTTAGAGAATATATGCATAGATCCTCCCATTCCATGAGAAGTACCAGTTACTTTTCCATACAATTCAGCCATTATCCTTTTAGGGTCAACCCCCATACCAATTGGTTGAACGTGATTCCTGTAAGCAGTAATCATTTTGTCTTTTGAAAGATCCATTACATGTAAAGATCCTGCTAAAATAGCCTCTTGACCATTGTATAAATGTAAAAAACCTCTTACTTTTTGTTGAATGTATACTGCAGCTAATTTGTCTTCAAATTTTCTCCAGAACAACATGTCCTTGTACCAATTGATGTATGTTTCTTTTGTAATTTCCTTCATGATGAATTTTAATAAGTATTCAAAGTGTGACAGCAAAAATAACATATTACAGGTTCATATTGAAGTATTCTTATTACTTTTTTTGATGTTGAGCATCATAACTTTGAATATGACAATTTTTGACTATTAAAAACAAAAAAGCCAAACATTTTAGTTTGGCTTTTTTTGAAATTTACAATTTGTAAATTGTTTTTTAACAGAATTAAGAAACGTATGAATCGTAATTTGTTCTGTTTTCTGAAGATTATTATAGAAATTTAAAATAATGAAAAATCATTACTATATATAATCTTCGATTGGCGCACAGGAACAAATTAAATTACGATCTCCAAATGCATCATCTACACGTCTAACAGAAGGCCAAAATTTATTATCTGTAATTGATTCCATAGGGAAAGCAGCTTGCTTTCTACTGTATTTAAAACTCCAAGAATCATCGGTAAGCATTTGTTGGGTGTGTGGTGCATTTTTTAAGATGGAATCAGTATCATGATTGTCTTGTGCATCTATTTCAGTTTTAATACAAAGTAAAGCTGCAATAAAATTATCTAATTCGCTTTTAGATTCACTTTCTGTAGGTTCTATCATTAAAGTTTCTGCTACAGGGAAAGAAACAGTAGGAGCGTGGTAACCATAGTCCATTAAACGTTTGGCAATGTCAACAACTTCAATTCCCTTTTGTTTAAAACCTCTGAAATCTACAATCATTTCATGAGCACAGAATCCGTTTTCTCCAGTGTACAGTATATCATAGGCTTCTTCTAAGTTCTTCTTGATGTAATTGGCATTCATAATCGCATTTTCTGTAGCTTTTTTCAGACCATTAGCACCAAGCATTTTGATGTAACCAT
Organism: Flavicella sp.; assembly: GCF_037132785.1. Lineage (GTDB taxonomy): Bacteria > Bacteroidota > Bacteroidia > Flavobacteriales > Flavobacteriaceae > Flavicella. The sequence goes on from NZ_JBAHZZ010000139.1 coordinate 13,345, forward strand.
ATGAGATTAGCAAGACTAAAGCTGAGCCCCAAGGAGCTGAAGAGACAGAGGTAATTGGATTTTGACCTCCAGTTGATATTACTGGGTTTGATGGTAAAAAAGCAGCCAAGTGTTCTACAACACAAATTGGTCCTACTCCGGGTCCACCACCACCATGTGGAATGGCAAAGGTTTTATGTAGATTTAAATGGCAAACATCCGCTCCAATGGTCGCAGGATTTGTCAATCCTACTTGTGCGTTCATATTGGCACCATCCATATAAACCTGTCCTCCATTGTCGTGAATTAATTTTGTAATTTCTTTGATTCCACTTTCAAAAACACCATGTGTAGATGGGTAAGTAACCATTAAGGCAGAAAGTTTGTCTTTGTGTAAAAGAGCTTTTTCTTTTAAATCTTCGAAATCTATATTTCCTTCAGTTGTTGCTTTGGTAACAACGACTTTCATCCCTGCCATCACTGCAGATGCAGGATTGGTTCCATGAGCAGAGGAAGGAATTAAACAAATGTTTCTATGGTGATCTCCTCTTGATTCATGATAGGCTTTAATGACTAATAATCCAGTATATTCTCCTTGTGCTCCAGAGTTAGGTTGTAAGGACGTGGCATAAAAACCTGTAATTTCATTTAAGTCTTTTTCTAATTGTCTAAAGATTTCTTGATAACCTTCTACCTGTTCTATAGGAACAAAAGGATGTATGTTTGTCCAGTTAGCCCAACTTAAAGGGAACATTTCAGAAGCCGCATTCAATTTCATCGTACATGACCCCAAAGGAATCATTGAATGATTTAAAGAGAGATCCTTTCTTTCTAGTTTTTTGATATAACGCATCATTTCCGTTTCAGAGTGATAGCTATTAAAAACAGGATTTTCCAAAAACTTGGATGTTCTAGATAGGTTCTGAGGGATTGAAACTTGTGAATTAATGGAAGTTACTTCAGTAAAAATCTTATTTTCTGATTTAGCGATAATTTTAACAATTTCGTTTATATCAGCTAAAGTTGTTGTCTCATTCAAAGAGATACTTACTGTTTTTTTGTCAGTATAATAAAAGTTTACATGTAACAATTCTGCATTGTCTTTTATTGTTTGGATATTGCTAATTTGGATATTTAATGTATCAAAAAAGGTTTTGTTGATTTGAAAGATACCTAACTTAGTAAGTTCATCATGTAAGGTATAGGTCAATTGGTGAATTTTATTTGCAATATATTTCAATCCATTTGGTCCGTGATATACACCATACATCCCTGCCATAACGGCTAATAATACTTGAGCAGTACAAATATTAGAGGTTGCTTTTTCTCTTTTAATATGTTGTTCCCTAGTTTGTAAAGCCATGCGAAGTGCACGATTTCCATTTGCATCTTTGGTAACACCAATAATACGTCCAGGAATATTTCTTTTGTAAGTCTGCTTGGTAGCAAAATATGCAGCGTGTGGACCACCGTAGCCCATTGAAATTCCAAAACGTTGTGTTGTTCCTACAACTACATCTGCTCCCCACTCTCCTGGAGGAATTAATATAGAAAGACTCAACAAATCTGCTGCCACAGCCACCCTAACTTCTTTTTTATTTGCGGATTTCACAAACTTAGAATAATCTAATACTAGCCCGTTTTTCCCTGGATATTGTACTAAAGCACCAAAGAATTTTTCGTTAAATTCAATTTCTTCATGATTTCCAATCACTAGATCAATACACAATGGAGCTGCTCTTGTTTTTAAAACATCTATGGTTTGAGGAAGTACATTATTCGAAACAAAAAACTGCATGGAATTGTTCTTTTTCTGTTTTTTAGAGCGAGTATTATAAAGCATAATCATCGCTTCAGCTGCAGCAGTTCCTTCGTCTAACAAAGAGGCATTTGCCAATTCCATTCCTGTTAGTTCAACAACCATGGTTTGGTAATTTAACAAGGCCTCTAACCTCCCTTGAGCAATTTCTGCTTGATAAGGAGTGTAGGCAGTGTACCATCCGGGATTTTCAAGAATATTTCTTTGAATAACACCCAGTGTAATTGTAGGATGATATCCTAAACCTATATAGTTTTTAAATAATTTATTTCGAATAGACAGTTCATGTATATGTGCTAAATATTCTTGCTCACTCATGGCTTTGTCGAGATTCAATCCTTTTGATAATAATATATCGTTGGGTATCGTTTTCTTAATCAACTCGTCCATGGAGTCTACACCAATTGTACTAAGCATTTCTTGTACATCTGTACCTCTTGGACCAACATGTCTTGCAACAAAAGAATCTGTCTTCATTCTAAAAAAATATGAATTATTGTATGAAATTATTAGGCAAAAATAATTATAATTAAAGGAACAAAAGCCCATTTAGTCATATTTTGTTAACTAAAAAAAGAAGTTTATCAACAATAATTATTTTATAGTTAATGAACATTCTTTTGAATTTACTTAAGTTAAACCTTAGATTAAATACTATTTTTGATTTGTGAAATTGATAAAGAAAATTTTTGAATTTTATGTCTATAGCAATCTTCATGTATCTATTGCTATTTGGTCATTGTCTATGATAACTGGAAGTTATTTTGGAGTAGAGGCTAGGTCCGCATCTTTGTTTATAGGGATTTCAACTTTTGTCTCTTATAATGGAATTCGTTTTTTTAAATACAAAACAGCCTTGTTGAAGAAAGAAATGCATGTTTGGTTTTCCAAAAATTCAATATTACTTGTAATATTGAATAGTTTATTGATAATTCAACTTATTCAGTTTGTCATTAAACTGAGTGCTATAGAATTGAAAATATTGTTTCCTTTTATCGTTTTTACCCTCCTATATATGCTTCCTTTTATGAAGTTTAATGGGCAAAGATATAGTTTGAGAAAAATTCCAGGGTTTAAGATTTTTTGTATTGGAATATCATGGGCAGGATTAATAACGTTTTTTCCTCTGGTTAATCATTTTGAATTAAAAGGAACAGGAATTTCACTGTTTTTTATGCAGCAATTTTTATTTATTGTGGTTTTAATATTGCCCTTTGATATTAGAGATATGGATTTTGATGCGGAAGATTTAAAAACAATTCCTATGGTTTTAGGGGTGAAATGGTCAAAAAGAATAGCGATGATATTATTGCTAATTGTTAATGTGGTTTCAGTCTGTGTTTTTGAAGATAAAGAAGTTGTAGTGCTGTTCTTAATGAGTTTGTTATTAGGGGGTTTTGTTTGGTGTTCAAAGAGAAATCAATCCAAATATTATGCCTCATTTTGGGTAGAAGGAATACCTATAATATGGTTGGTATTGTTGTTTTTAATTGATTTTTTGATATAAAAAAAGCCATTCGTTAGAATGGCTTTTTGTGTTCTTATCCTTTTTTATTTGAAATAGACTGAAATATCTATAGCAACGTCACTCCAAGTTTTACTAATTCCATCGGGACCTTTGTGTAGTGTCAAACAGGTATTATTGATAGACTCAATAGCAGCTTGTGCTTGCCATGTATTTGTGTTCATGTTCGTTTTAATTTCAATAGATTTTTCTGTAACAGAATATGAAAAAGGTAATTTCTCAACAATGCCATTCATAGAAAAATCTACATAACCAGAAGTAGTATCAGTGATGTGAATTACACCGGATAAAATTTCTGTATTTTTCATAACTCCAAAGAAGAATGTTTTTAACTTATTGTCCCTATCTGGGTTGTCTGAAAAAAGACTGCTTACTGGTATTGAAAAGCTAATGCCGTCTAATGCTTCAGAATAAGTTTTTCCTTTAGTGTTTTGAGTGATTTTTAATTGAGTGAATTTTCCCTTGACAGGTACTTTGTCGGTTGTTTTATATGCAGTCCAGTTAATTTCAGTTTTGTTTGCATCAACGGTAAATCCTTGGGCTGTTTTGTTCTCTTTTGAGTCCTTCTTTTTACAAGATACTGTACTTAGGGAGATTGTTAATACTAGAAGGGTAATAATGATTTTTTTCATAATTAGTTTGAGTATTTATTTACGAGTTCAACATATTCTTTTTTAGCCTCATCAGCACTAATTCCTCTTAATTGCATCCAAGCATTAAATTTAAAGCCATTTCGTACGTCGAAATTGGTGTTGAAAGAAAAATTATCTCCTGAGGTAGCTTGTTTGTAATAGGCATAAAATAATAACATTATATCTTGTGGAAGTGGTGTCTTCATTGAAGATGCTTTTGCATATGCTTTTTTAAAATCGCTATGTAGTTTTTCTTTTTCTACATTCATTCATTTTTGTTTTTAGAGAGTAGCAATGATATTATGAGCTCCTTTAACTACATCATTTAATTCAACTTTTATTTTTGAATTTAAAGGTAAGAATAAATCTACTCTCGAACCAAATTTAATAAATCCAGCATCAGTGCCTTGCACAACTTGCATATCTTTTTTAGCATAGTTTACAATTCTTCTTGCAAGAGCACCAGCAATTTGACGATAAAGAACCTCTCCAAACACTGAGTTTTCAATAACAACTGTAGTTCTTTCGTTTTCTTGTGATGCTTTGGGGTGCCAAGCAACTAAATATTTTCCTGGGTGGTATTTGCTAAATTTCACAATTCCACTCAAACCATATCTTGTAACATGTACGTTTAATGGAGACATAAAAATAGAAACTTGAATTCTTTTATCTTTAAAGTATTCGGATTCAAACACTTCTTCTATTACAACTACTTTACCATCTACTGGCGCAACTATGTGCTTGTGATTAGGAATAGTTTTTCTACTCGGGTTTCTGAAAAACTGTAGGATACTAACAAGTAAAAATAACAGCGAAAAATATAAGATGTATTGTAGCCAAGCGATACTGATAAAATAATCTACTAATAAAAAACCTGATGCTACTATTATAGCAGTGATTGCAATACTTGTATTTCCTTCTTTATGAAACATTTTATGTAATAAATTTTAAATATAAATAGATGAACGGTGCTACAAATATAATACTATCCAAGCGATCTATAATACCACCATGACCAGGAATAATATTTCCGGTATCCTTAACTCCTGTTTGTCTTTTAAACATGGAGGCTATTAAATCTCCAACAACTCCAAATATACTTGTCAAAACACCTAATATTATCCATTGATACGGAAGTAGTATGGTGAATTTAAATGAAATTAAAAAAGAGATAATCATGGTTGCTAGTACTCCTCCAATAAAACCTTCGATTGTTTTTTTTGGAGAAACCCTCTCTAATAGTTTAGTTTTACCAATGGTAACCCCTGTTAAATAAGCAAATGTGTCATTTGACCAAATTAGTATAAATACTCCAAGAATTAAGACGGAATCATAGTTGTTTGTTTGATTTGTATAAGGTATTTTGACAATAAAAATATAACTAATACAAGTATAAACAATACATAATAAAAAGTTACCTAATTCTTTAATAGCATCAGATTTTTTATCAAATAAATGTTTGATAAAAACAATTAATACGATAAGAACACTTAAGGTATCTGTATATATCGTAGACAATTCCCAATTTGGAAATATGGAGGAACAAAATATTGAAATACTAAGAAGATAAGGTTCAATACCTTTTATCTCTAGCATTTTCGAAAACTCAAAAATACTGATTAGCATAAAAATAAAAAACAATGCTAAAAAAGCATTTGCATTGAATAAAATGGCGAATACAAGTATTGATACAAAAACAGCACCTGAAATTGCCCTAGTAAGCATATTGTTCATAGGTTAGAAATCTTCAAATAAGAGCAAATATAAATTTTTTGAATTGCTATTGGGGGTAGAAATGAAATTATCTTTATCGTTTTCGGGAGTGAAACTCTTTATAGCACTAATGTTGGTAGGAATATTTTCCATGTAGTTGTTTTTAATACCCGAAAGACTTTGTCCCATATCTTTAACTAACTGGCTTGTTTTAGCAAATACAATAAAATTATTTGATAGTTCATGAAGTTTTTTTTCTTTTATTTGATGAGAACAGAATAATACACTTCCAGAATCCGAAATTATATGTTCACAGCTAGTAAAAACAGGAGCAGATTTATTTATGTCAAAGCTAATGTCTATTGATAAAGAATCCGTATACTTAGCCAAGTTTTTTTCATCCAAACAGGTGATATTCTTCCACTGATTTTCATCAAGGATTTCTATGAGGTTTTGAATTACTTCTTCAGCAGAAGTACAGTATAAAAATTTACCACCTTTATCGATGAAATTATGAACAAATAAGTCGTCTAAAGAAAGGTTTACTTCCTGTTTTTGGAGTGCATCTTCGTTAGAGGGCTTAGGTTTGTTGGAAAATAATTTTTTTAAAAAATTCATTCTCGATATATTGTATTCTTTGTTCTAAAATGAGGTCAATTACTCTGTTACTTTATTGTTTTCTTGAACGCTGTCTTCACTAGGACTATCAGTAGTTTCTTCAATAACTTCAGTATTCTCTGTTTTAGCCAATTCAATTGGTTCAAAAGGTCTTTCTCCGAAAATTTGAACAAGATCATCTTTAAAAATCACCTCTTTTTCAAGAAGTTTTTCTGCAAGAGTAATTAATTTGTCCTTATTTTCGGTAAGTATTGTAATAGCTCTTTGATATTGTTCTTCTATGATATTAGAAATTTCTTCATCTATAATTTTAGCAGTTTCCTCACTATATGGTTTAGAAAAGCTGTATTCGCTTTGTCCTGAAGAATCGTAATAAGTAATGTTTCCTATTCTTTCATTTAATCCGTACACACTTACCATTGCTTTTGCTTGGCGTGTTACTTTCTCTAAGTCGTTTAATGCACCTGTAGAAATTTTATCGAACATAACCCTTTCTGCTGCTCTACCGGCTAGGGTTGCACACATTTCATCTAACATTTGTTCGGTTTGAACAATCATTCTTTCTTCTGGTAAATACCAAGCAGCACCTAAAGATTGTCCTCTAGGAACGATCGTAACTTTTACTAAGGGAGCAGCATGTTCTAGCATCCAACTAGCAGTTGCGTGTCCTGCCTCGTGATAAGCGATGGTTTTCTTTTCTTTAACAGAAATTATTTTATTCTTCTTTTCTAATCCACCTATGATTCTATCAACAGCATCCAAGAAATCTTGATTGTGAATTTCGGTATTTCCTTTACGAGCAGCAATTAAAGCAGATTCATTACAGAGATTAGCAATATCAGCTCCTGAAAAACCAGGAGTTTGTTGTGAAAGGAAATCGGCAATTACGTCTTTCCCTAATTTTAAAGGTTTCATGTGAACCTCAAAAATAGCCTTACGTTCATTTAAATCTGGTAAATCAACAAATATTTGTCTGTCAAATCTTCCGGCACGCATTAATGCTTTGTCTAAAACATCTGCACGGTTTGTTGCTGCTAATACAATAACATTGGTATCAGTCCCGAAACCATCCATTTCAGTTAATAACTGGTTCAATGTGTTCTCTCTTTCGTCATTACCTCCAGTCATATTATTTTTTCCACGTGCACGTCCAATAGCATCGATCTCATCGATGAAAATTATGGAAGGAGATTTCTGTTGTGCTTGCTTAAATAGATCTCTTACACGAGAGGCACCAACTCCAACAAACATTTCAACAAAGTCAGATCCAGATAAAGAAAAGAATGGAACTCCAGCTTCACCTGCAACGGCTTTTGCCAATAAGGTTTTACCAGTACCTGGAGCCCCTATTAATAGTGCTCCTTTAGGTATTTTACCTCCTAATGATGTATATTTTTCTGGAGTTTTCAAAAAGTCAACAATTTCTTGAACTTCTTCTTTCGCTCCATGTAATCCTGCTACATCTTTAAATGAAATTTTTACTTTTGAGTTTTCATCAAATAATTTAGCCTTTGATTTTCCAATATTGAAAATTTGACCTCCAGCGCCACCTCCAGCACCACCTCCAGACATTCTTCGCATAAAGAAAATCCATAAACCTATGATAAAAATAAAAGGTAAGTAAGATAATAGTGAGTCGAATAAATCAGTTTGTTCATCGTTTAATTTATCGAAATCTAAATTATTTTCAGTTTTACTCGTTTCTAGCTTTTTCTCGAAATTCTGTAAGTCACCAAAGTTATATTCGAACATTGGCGCATTTTTGTTAAATAAGTTTGAAGAAGTTCGTTTAGTGTATTCTTCTTTAGACAAAGCTTCCTCTTTAATGTAAAGCTGAGCAATATTTCTGTTGATAATAACAATTTTAGAAATATCATTACTCATCAAAATACTCTCAAATTTGTTTTGAGATATTTCTTTTTGGGTAAGGTTTTCACTGTTTAAAAATTGGAAAACAACAAATAACACAAACATGGCTCCATAAATCCAATAAAAATTAAATTTAGGTTTAAAGTTTGAATCTTTAAGAATATTCTTTTTTTTGTTTTTTGTAGTAGACATAGTGTGTTAAAGCTAAAGTTTAGAATTAAATAGATGTTGATATTTTAGTGATTTTTGCATCACCCCATAAGCCTTCAACATCGTAGAACTCTCTAGTTTGTTTTTGAAATACATGTACTACAATATGTACATAGTCCAATAGAATCCATTCTGCAACTGATTCACCTTCTATATGCCATGCTTTTTCTTGCCCTTCTTTTCCAACTATTTTTTTAACAGAATTTGAAATTGCTTTTACTTGTGTGTTTGAATTACCCGAACAGATTACAAAATAATCACAAACGGTATTCTCTATATTTCTCAGGTCTAATAACTGAATATCTTCTCCTTTTACCTCCTCAATTCCTTTTATAATTATAGAAATTAATTCATCGGTACTTTTATTTTTTTTAGACATTAAATTTTATTTAATTTGCAGCAAAGTTATTGTTTTTTCTGTAAAAATACACGAAATAAAACCTTGTTTCCTTTATATTTTAAATATGTATATAATCAAACTTGATGCCATTGGATCTACCAATTCTTTTTTGAAAGATTTGGTATCAAATTCTGTGGTTGAGAATTATACGGTTGTGACTGCAGAATATCAGACAAATGGACGGGGGCAAATGGGAACAACATGGGAGTCTGAACCAGGTAAAAACCTTATGTTTAGTGTGTTTGTTGAGCTTTTAGATTGGAAATTGGTAGATGCTGTCAATTTAAATTATATAGTTACTTTGGTTGTTTTTACAGCACTTAAAAATTTAGGTTTACCAAGAATGTCAATAAAATGGCCGAACGACATTTTGTCAGATAATAAAAAAATATGTGGCATTTTGTTAGAGAATTCAGTGAATTCTGAGTTTTTAAAATCGACAATTATTGGGATTGGAGTAAATGTGAATCAGGAATTTTTTTCTGAGGATTTATCATTAGCGAATTCCATAAAAAGAATCTTAGGTGTTGATCAAGATAGAATGGGAATATTACAGAATATCGTTTCTAACTTAAAAGAAGAGGTTGAATTGTGTTCCAAGGACAGTTTTATAGATATAAAGGAGAGGTACCTAAAGTCTTTATACAAATACTTTATGCCATCTATGTTTGAAAGCGCTGAGGGTGTGTTTATGGGAAAGATTGTAGGAATCAATTCTATTGGTAATTTAGAAATAGAAATGGAGGATGAGAGTGTTCGGCATTTTGGACTTAAAGAAGTAAAGATGCTTCGAGAAGTCCATTAAATATTTTTATAACTTTTCAATATTGTCAACTAGAGTTTCAATAAACTTAGTCAATGGCTTTTTGATCATCATACTAATCATAGGGTTAAATTCCCCATTGAAATAGACTTGTACCTCGGAAGAATCAATAGAAATCTCATTTATGATAAGCTCTAATGTAAATGGCATTTTACTACTAGCGGCTCCTAAAATTATTTTCGAATAGGGGGTTTTGTCTTTTAAAACTAACCTTATTTCTGGCATTCCTTTTAATCCGAAAATAAAAGAATTATTGTCGATTTCAAATTTTTCAATACTCTCAGGCATCAATCCCTCATATGAAGATAGTTGCTCTAACGTGGCATAAATAGATTCAGAAGATTTAGTTACGGTAACTTTTCTACTTTCTAATTTCATAAGATTTAGGATAAAAAATTATTGATTCCATGTACTTGGAGATTCTCTCCATTCTGATAAAGTATCCATTTCGTTTTTAGAAATGTAATTGTCTTTATGTGCTTGAGCTAATAGATTATTATAATCGCTTAAGGTTGTTAAGTCGATATTCGCTTTTTTGAAATTTTCTAAAGCGATTTCAAAACCGTAAGTAAAAATAGCAATCATTCCTTTTACATTTACATTAGCGGATTTTAAAGCTTCTACAGCAAGTAAACTACTCATTCCTGTACTGATTAGGTCTTCAACAACAACAACGTTACTTCCTGACTCTAAGAATCCTTCAATTTGATTTTGACGACCATGTTTTTTTGCTTCTGGACGTACATAAACAAAAGGAACTCTTAGTTCTTGTGCTACTAAAACCCCTATAGCAATGGCTCCCGTGGCTACACCTGCAATAACATCTGGTTTTCCGTATTTCTCAACGATAGCTTTAGCAATGCTTTCTTTAAGAAAATTACGTATTGGAGGAAATGATAAAGTGATTCTATTATCACAGTAAATTGGAGATTTCCATCCAGAAGCCCATGTAAAAGGGTTTTTAGGTTGTAGTTTTATTGCTTTTATTTGTAAAAGCAATTTTGCGGTAGCATTAGCAGTATCTTTGTTCAAAATCATGTTGCAAATGTATAAAGTTTTTATGAATGATAAGCCAATTATCATTACTGATTCTTCTGAAAATTCAAATAATTGTGAAGTTTATTGTTTTCAAGATATTAATTTTATAGAGTTGCAAAATAAGATAATTTCTCCCGGAGTTGATGGTATTTGTTTGCTAACAGATGAAATAGATAATGACTGGAAGTCTTTTCTGTCTAATTTTAAGGTGATTGAGGCTGCAGGTGGTAAAGTCTATAATTCAAGAAAAGAGGTCTTGTTTATTTATAGGTTTGATAAATGGGATTTGCCAAAAGGACATATTGAAATCGGTGAAAATAAAAGAACAGCAGCTCTAAGAGAGGTTGAAGAGGAATGTGGTGTTGATAAATTAACAATAGAGAAAGAGTTGGAAACTACATATCACACGTTTTATTATAACGGAGAGTTACGACTTAAAGTGACTTATTGGTATTTAATGCGTACCAGTTATATCGGTAAACTTATTCCTCAACAAGAAGAAGGGATTACTCAAGTTGCTTTTAAAAATAAAATTGAAGTCATAAAAGCGCTTAGGAATACTTACCAAAACATCAAATTACTTTTTTAATAATTTAGTAATGTAATGCTCTCGTTTCCTTTATAGAACTATATGAAAAATTCAGTAATTTTCTTTTTCATTTATTGACTTTGTCAATACAAATAATAGCTGTAATTTTGCATTTAGTAAATTCAAAAATTAATGACCGATTTTATTAGGAATATAACCCAAAATCCTAAGGACAATATTCTTGCAGGTATTACCGTTTCATTAGCAATGATTCCAGAAGTAGTTGCTTTTGCCTTTGTTATTCAAATAGACCCTTTAATAGCCTTGTCTGGAGCATTTATGGTTGGGTTGATAACCGCAGTTTTTGGAGGTAGACCTGGGTTGATTTCTGGTGCAGCTGGAGCAGTAGCTTTAATTTTTGAGGATATGATTTCTGAAGGACATTCTAAAGGATTGTTATTTGATATTCCAATAGAAAACATGGGCTACTTTTATTTGTTGGCTGCCGTTGTACTGATGGGAATTATTCAAGTATCCGCTGGTGTTTTAAAACTTGGAAAATTTGTTAGATTGATACCGCATCCTGTAATGATGGGTTTTGTAAACGGTTTGGCAATAGCAATATTTATTGCCCAAGTTAAAATGTTTTCTCATAAAGAATTGAGTCTTGCAGATAATGGGGTAATGCAATATTTGAATATTCCGATGGAAGGAACAGAATTGTATATGATGCTAGGTTTGGTTGCATTAACAATGGGTATTATATGGTTGTTACCTAAAGTTACTACAAAAATACCCGCTGCATTAACAGCTATATTAATTACCACTGGAATTGTAATTTTTGGTGGATTGGATGTGAGCACAGTTGGGTCTTATATTATTGAAGGAGGAGGAGATGGTTTGAAAGGAGAATTACCAACACCCAATAAAGATCTTTGGCAAAATTTACCGATTAATTTAGGTACATTAAAATTTATTTTACCCTATGCTTTTTTAGCTGCTTCTGTTGGTTTAATAGAATCGTTAATGACAATGAATCTAGTGGATGATTTGACAGACACTAGAGGAGATGGGAATAGAGAGTGTATAGCACAAGGTGCTGGTAATATTTTTAGTGGATTGTTTGGAGGTGCAGGTGGATGCGGAATGATTGGTCAAACAGTTGTCAATATCAACGCAAAAGGAAGAAGTCGTTTGTCGGGGATAACCATGGCATTAACTTTACTAACATTTATCCTTTTTACAGATGAGTATATTGAGCAAGTGCCAGTTGCTGCATTGGTAGGTGTTATGTTTGTGATGGTGATTGAAACATTTGCCTGGTCTAGTTTTAGAATTATTAGAAAGATACCCGTTGCAGATGCTGTTGTTTTAATTATTGTTTCTGCTGTGACGGTAATTGTTGATTTGGCAATTGCTGTTTTTGTAGGAATCATAATTTCTGCTTTAGTTTTTGCTTGGGAAAATGCAACAAAGATTAGAGCTCGTAAAAGAGTTAAAGATGATGGAACGAAAATTTATGAAATCTGGGGACCATTATTCTTCGGTTCAGTTTCTGGTTTTATAGAAAAATTTGATATAAAAAATGATCCTGAAAGGATAGAAATTGATTTTGTAGAATCTAGAGTGTCAGATCATTCTGCTATCGAAGCAATATCTAATATTGTAAGTAAGTATGAGCAAGTAGGGAAGTCAGTTAAATTAAAGCACTTAAGTGAGGAGTGTAAAATTTTATTAATGAAAGGAGATAAAAAATTTCAGAAGTTAATAATACAGGGTATAGATGATCCGCGTTACCATTTGGCAGCGAACCCAGAAAAATTTACTAAAGGATTGTATTCTAAATAACAAATAATGCAGAGATATCTTAATCTTTATTATCAATATTTATCAAGAACTGGTTTGTTTCAGTTCCTAGGGAAGAACTTGTTTAAGCTGAGTGTTATTGTTGGTTTTCTTGTTCTTCTTGTTTTTTTATTGGAAAAGTTTGTAATAACAATAAAAGATCTTTTTGAGGTGATTGTAGATACAGTTGATGCTTGGGTGGTGTTTTTGATTTTTACACTATCAGAATCTTTTCTAGGTTTATTGCCTCCAGATATTTTTATTGTTTGGACAAAGGAATTAGGGCGAGATATAGGGGTAAATCCTTGGCTGTTGACCTTATTGTTAGCTTGTTTGTCTTATGCCGGCGGGTTGGTTTCTTACTTTATTGGAGCCAAGCTAGTTCATGTTCCAAAGATACATGATTGGGCAATTAATAAATATGGTGAACTGTTTAGGAATTTAAAAAAATGGGGAGGTTTTTTTGTCGTAATTTCCGCCTTATTACCCATTCCTTTTTCGATAGTACTGATGGTTTGTGGGATAACAGGTTATCCTTTTAAATGGGTCTTATATCTTGGTTTGTTTCGTTTTGTGCGATTTGGTTTGTACGCTATATTTTTATTTACACTTGTTTAGAAGTCGTACTATTGAAGTACAATTTTAGGCACCAAAATACTTGCATCTCCATTATTTCGTATAATATCTCTTACGATACTCGAACTGATATACGAAGTTTCAGCACTAGTTAATAAAAATACTGTTTCAATACCAGAGAGTTTTCTATTTGTAATTGCAATTGCTTTTTCAAACTCAAAATCGGAAGGGTTTCTCAGTCCTCTTAGAATAAAATCAGCATTTATTTCTTTGCAATAATTTACTGTAAGTCCTTTGTAGGTAGTTACCGATATTTTTGGCTCGTTTTGAAATGTTTTTTTGATGAAATCTATTCGTTGCTCTAGAGAAAACATATATTCCTTATCAGCATTAATTCCGATGGCAATAACGACTTCGTCAAACAAAGGTAAAGCTCTGTTTATAATATCGAAATGACCAAGGGTTAAAGGGTCAAATGAACCTGGAAATACTGCTTTTTTCATAAGTTAAGTTTCTAATAGAGTATCAAAGATACTGTTTATTGATGATAATAGATGTCTGTGAGAGTTGTGGTTTGTTTCTGTTGAAATAAATGGGGCTTTAAGTGTTTAGTTGTTGGCTTGTTTGATAAAGTCTTCAAATTCATAAAACCAAAGTTCGAACAGGGGCATGTTTTTATTAAAAAACTGAAAAGCATTTCTCCAAGTGTTTTTATTGTAAATATTAAACTCCTCATCTAATTGAACATAAATACGTGATATGGTTTTGCCATTGTCAAGAGTGAAATTCTCCTCAAAGACGATTTCAGGTATATATTCCTTTTTTAAAACCGTTTTAAGAGCCATTATTTGTTGGTATAACTGTTCTCTTTTTGCTTCGAACTTTGGTTCTATATCTAAGGTGATCAAAGCTGTTTTATTGTCAGCATAAAACTTAACTGAGTTATACGCCTAGTGTCTGTTTTATATTTTTTTGATATTTAGGTTTTGTAGTACCATTCTAAGAATTGTTTTATGAAAAATGGATTCTTTGTATTGTGACCTATTAATTCTAAAACAAAATTCATCAAAATATGCTTGTATATGCCATTTACTTACATGAGTTGGTATTGCTCTTAACCATGATTTTAGTTGCATAATAACCACATGTAACTCTTTGAAGTTTTTTCCATTATTACTTAATTTTTGTTCGATGTTATAGTTCTTTATTAAAGGATTATAACCTCTCCATTTATCGGTTGTTATTTTAGCGTCTTTGCTTATATGTTGTTCAACATATAAGTGTTAAAGATTTGGCTGAATAATCATTTATTGATTTCACATAGACTTGGATTCAAGGTTGTAACGCAACAAAGCGTTAATAATTTTTAGTGATTCAATACTCAAATATAGTGATTATAATAT
>NZ_JBAHZZ010000140.1:0-10216 GCF_037132785.1 Flavicella sp.
CATTTTATTTTTGCCAAATAAGCTTTACAAGCTTCATCATTTGGCAGTTCTTTTATAAAACTCAGTATATTTTGACCTTGAAAAACATCCATATCTGTTATATTTAAGGACACTAAGACACAGAAACTAAATGACTAACTCAGAAAAATTAAATAGATAGGAAATATTTAGGTTTTCTTCTGAAAATAAGGTTCGGTGATTTTTTTTTGTTTAAAAATTAGTTAAAACAGGTAAAAAACAATAATATTTTATCGTATAAAGTTATATTGTCATGAAAATAAAATTCATTTAGAATGAGGAATATATTAATCATAGAAGACGAAGCAGCAATTAGGAGAGTCTTAAATAAAATAATTAGTGAAGAAAATGATAGTTATCAGATTGAAGAGGCAGAAAATGGATTGATGGGGCTTGAAATGATAATGCAAAAAGAGTATGATTTGATATTGTGCGATATTAAAATGCCTAAGATGGACGGCGTCGAAGTTCTTGAAAAAATAAAAAAAATAAAACCACAAATCCCTGTTATCATGATTTCTGGTCACGGAGATCTGGATACAGCTGTTGAAACAATGAGGTTAGGAGCATTTGATTATATTTCAAAACCACCAGATTTGAATAGGTTATTGACAACTGTAAGAAACGCTTTGATGAGTAAAAATTTGATTGTAGAAAATACTCGTTTGAAGAAGAAAGTGAGTAAAAAATATGAGATGATTGGAGATAGTGATTCCATTTCTAAGATCAAAAATATGATAGAAAAAGTTGCTGCTACAGATGCGAGGATTCTAATTACTGGACCTAATGGTACAGGTAAGGAATTAGTTGCTCATTGGTTACATGAAAAAAGCGATCGCTGTAATGCTCCATTGATAGAGGTAAACTGTGCTGCTATTCCTTCAGAATTGATAGAAAGTGAATTGTTTGGGCATGTAAAAGGTTCTTTTACGGGTGCTAATAAAGACCGATCAGGGAAATTTGAAGCGGCTAATAATGGAACATTATTTCTTGATGAAATTGGAGATATGAGCTTATCAGCCCAAGCAAAAGTTTTGCGTGTACTTCAAGAGGGCAGGATAAGTAAAGTTGGGAGTGACAAAAATATAAAAGTCAATATTCGCGTAGTTTCGGCGACCAATAAGGATTTAAAGAAAGAAATACAGGAAGGAAGGTTTAGAGAAGATTTATACCATAGGTTAGCCGTTATTTTAATTGAAGTACCTGCTTTAAATGATCGAAGAGAAGATATTCCATTATTGGTGAATTATTTTTCAAAACAACTATCATCTGAACAAGGAGTACCCATAAAATTATTTTCTGACAATGCAGTCGATTTATTAAAAAGTTATGATTGGACGGGGAATATTCGAGAATTGAGAAATGTGATTGAGCGCTTGATGATTTTAGGTGAAAAAGAAGTTTCCGAAAAGGATGTAAAGTTATTTGCAAGTAAATAATTAAAAAATGCCCAACTTATTAATAGGTTGGGCATTTTTTATGATGCTTCTTCTGTTTTACTAGAGTTCCCTACTAACCGATTAATTGTTTGTAACTCATTTTTAGTAAATGATCTATATTTTCCTGGTTTGATATTGTTAAGAGAAATATTCATAATACGAATTCTTTTCAGTTTTTTCACTTCATATCCAAGTTGTTCACACATACGTCTAATTTGTCTATTTAGACCTTGCATTAAAATTATTTTAAAGGTGTAATCGTTAATTTTTTCAACATTACATTTGTCAGTTATCGTATCTAAAATAGGAATACCATTTTCCATTTTTTTTATAAATGACGCAGTGATTTTTTTGTCCACGGTAACAATATATTCCTTTTCATGATTGTTCTTCGATCGTAGAATTTTGTTGACAATATCTCCGTCATTTGTCATGAAAATTAAACCTTCACTAGGTTTGTCTAATCGTCCTATTGGAAATATTCTTTCAGGATAATTTATATAATTAACAATATTTCCCCTTATTTTAGTGTCAGTTGTACAGGTAATTCCTACTGGTTTATTAAAGGCTAAATAAATATTTACAACCTCTTTTGTGACAATTTGACCATGGATACTAATTTTGTCAACAGCAGTAACTTTTAGACCAAGACCAACTGTTTTTCCATTTACTTTTACATGCCCCTCTTCAATTAATTTATCTGCAGCACGTCTTGAACAGTATCCTGTTTCTGAGATTGCTTTGTTAAGTCTTTTGGTTTCCATAAACAATTTGTTAATTTGAAAAAATAGCGTGTTTTAGTTTTTTGATAGATTAATTTGTGCCATTAAAGGGAAATGATCAGAGTATTTTACATTATATGTTTTAAAATTAGTGACTTCTATACTGTTATCTGTCAAAATAAAATCGATTCGAAAAGGGAATATAAAATTATAAGATTTTCCAAATCCATTACCCGCTTCTATAAAGGCATCCTTTTTATTTTGTTTAAGTTGTTTGTATACCCAAGAAAAGGCAGTATTATTAAAATCACCCATAAAAATTGTTCTGTATTTACAATTTGAACTGTGTTCGATGATTTTTTTTACTTGAGCCTCTTGTTTTGCAAAGGTAGATTCGAATCTTTTTAATAGTTTTTCAGAGTTTTTTTGCCCAAAATTGTCTTTGTTTGTGTCAATCCGTAAAGATTCTAAATGCAAGTTATAGATTCTTAGCGTATCAGAATTAATTACAATATCGGCATATACAGAATTATTACCCGTTTGCTTAAAAGATAATGATCCTTTGTTAATAATTTTATATTTTGAATAGATTCCAAGACCAATACGATTATTTCTATTAAAGTCAACATAGCTATGTTGGTATTCAGGAATGTCTTGGTGTTTATGATAATGTTCTTGAATGGCAATTACATCAGGATTTTCCTTTTTAATAAAGCTCAGGATTTTACTCTTTATATTTACACCATCAGAAGATTTATATGCGTTAAACATTCGTACGTTGTACGACATTATTTTTATGTTGTTATTTGTAAATTCATTCTTGCCAAATTGAATAAAGGCATTTACATGCTGAATACCGATTGCTAAAATGATTAATGAAAGCAAAAACTGTCTTTTTAATTTGACGATCCAAAAAACTAAAAAGACTGTGTTTAGAATGATTAGTACTGGCATTCCAAGACTCAGTACAGAAATGATGCTGGTTACTTTCGGTTGGATATAGGGAATCAGATAGGAAGTAAGTAATAAGAAAGCAATTATAGAATTCAAAAAGAATACAAGCTTATCAAAAAAGGAATTATTTTTCATAATTATTTTTTCCCTTGTTTAAATAATAAGTTTTTTTCTGTTTGGTTTAAAGAATCATAACCGGACTTACTGATTTTATCTAAAATAAGATCGATTTGTTGCTGATTTGTTTTTGTAGATTTATTCGTTGATTTCTTTTTGGATTTGTAAACTGTTTTTAATTTGCTTTTTCGTGTAAAAAAGTCTGCAAAAGGATTTTTTATAGATATTGAAATAGCCCCTTTTCTTATTTGATTCATATATATAAAACCAAAAAGAGCACCTCCTAAATGAGCAAGGTGTCCACCAGCATTACCTGTTGGAATTTGAATAATATCTAGCACAATAAAAAATGCTGCTAATTTCCATAATTTTATAAAACCTATAAAACGCAGGTTCAATTCGTAATTTGGGATATAAGTTGCAAGTCCAATAAAAATAGCCATTACTGCTGCACTTGCTCCAACTAGGGTTGCATTAGTCTCTTCTAAGGCCGGAAATACAGTATAACTTATCATATATAAAAGTCCGCCGAATACTGTTCCAAACAGATAAAAACTTAAAAGTTGTTTGGGAGTGAAATAATCAATAAATAAATTACCTATAAAATAAAGTACGATTAGATTAGAAAGAATATGTAAAAATCCACCATGTAGGAAGCCGTAGGTGATGATAGTCCAAGGGCGTGTTAAAAAATAATTTATATTCGATGGCATGGAGAACCAATTCATAATTATGTTTGAATTGGATTGAAATAAATAGCCAAAAGAATTCAACAGAAAAGTTAATAAAAATGCAGCGACATTTATATAAATTAACTTTTCTACAATACTCGCTTGACTGAATTTATTTAATAGTTCTTTCATAAATTTAATTCCAACGTTTAAATTGATTTTGTTTCCAGTACCAAGCAATAATAAAGCCTATTAGAGCGCCTCCAATATGTGCAAAATGTGCAATATTTCCTATAGAATAGCGAGTGACTCCAAAGAATAAATCAGCTAAAATCATTACTGGAATAAAGTATTTTGCGGAAATAGGAACGGGCAAAAACATCAGTGCTAATTTAGAATTAGGAAAAGACAATCCATAAGCTACTAAAACACCATAAATGGCACCTGACGCACCCACTGCAGGAGTGTGGTATAGATTGTAAAACTCACTTAATGTTTCATTAGATAAGCTGATTAAACTTGTATTGTATGTGCCGGTATCTAGCAAAGATTGAATATCTCCTGCATTTAAACCTTGACTTATAAGTTGCTCATAAATGCCATTGAATTGGAAGTAATTTACTAAGGTATATATGGCGCCGGCACCAATACCAGCAGAGAAATAGAAAAATAAAAATTTGTTTCGTCCCCACATTTGCTCAAGTGGTGTCCCAAAAGCCCATAAACCATACATATTAAACAATATATGAGAAAAACTGCCATGCATAAACATGTGTGTAACATATTGCCAAATTCCAAACTCTGGACTTTCTGGAAAATGAAGTGCAAATAATGTTTGTAAATCAATTCCTTTAAAAAATTGTGGAGCAACAAACAATATAATATTGATGATGATTAAATGTTTGATGCTTTCTGTTAATCTACCCATGTTAATTATTATAGTTTTGAACTAAAAATATTATCTAATTCACCAATGGTTAAAGTTTCGAAAACCTTTTTTCCATAGGGAGATATTGTTGGCTCTTTACAAGAAAATAAGTTGAAAACTAAATTTTCTTGTTCTGTTTCAGATAATTTACTGCCTGTTTTTATGGACAGTGATTTTGCTAGAGATTTAGAAATAATATCCAATTGACTAAAGCTGCTTTCTGGAACTTCATTTCTAATATCATCAAGTAATTGCTCAATGATAATGGTAATTTGACTCTCTGTAATAGAAGTAGGTATTCCTTTAACAATAATACTGTCTTCAGTGATTTTTTCAAATAAAAAACCGGTGTTTTCTAAGTCTAATTTTAATTCTCGTAATATTTCAATTTCTTCTTTGTTAAAAGAAATTTCAACAGGGAATAATAATTGTTGACTTGCAGCTTCTTTGACCGTAATTTTCTCAAGAAATTCTTCATATAAAATTCTTTGATGTGCTAGATTCTGATGAATTAACACCACACCCGATTTTATTGTGCTAAGCAAATATTTCTTGTGAATTTGAAAAGTTTTTCCAGTTGCTTTGTCTTCCTCTTGTAAATCTAAATTGAATTCTGCTTGAAACGGTTCTGACTTAATTTCAAAAGTTTGGTTTTCACCAGTACTTGTGTATAATGACTCCCATTCGGGTAAATTAGAATCTCTTTTAAAAGAAGAATTTGTAAATGATTTAGATCGTGGTGCTGCCGTAGAACTACCATAGTTAGAAGGCGCTTCTGTCTTAAACGGATTAAAGTTTGGATCTATTGCTATTTGTGGTTCAGAAGAATATTCTTTGCCTTTCAAAGCATAGGGAGTATCCATAGATGCATCTCGATTAAAATCTAAAACCGGAGAAACGTTGTATTGACCAAGTCCATGTTTTACCGTTGCACGAATAATGGCATACAATATTTTTTCATTGTCAAATTTTATTTCCGTTTTAGTAGGATGTATATTGATATCAATACTTTCGGGGGGTACTGATAAATATAAAAAGTAGGAGGGGTGATATCCATTACCTAACAAGCCCTCAAAGGCACTTGATACCGCATGGTGTAAATAAGAACTTTTTATAAACCTATCATTGACAAAAAAGAATTGTTCTCCTCTTTTTTTCTTTGAGAATTCAGGTTTTGCAACAAAGCCATCAATGCGTATCACATCTGTGTCCTCATTAATTGGCACTAGTTTTTCATTGGTTTTTCCTCCAAATACGCTGACAATACGCTGTTTTAAATTCCCTGATTTTAAGTTGAATAATTCTGAATTGTTATGATTAAATGAAAAAGAAATATCACTATGTGCTAGTGCAACACGTTGAAATTCGTTTACAATATGACGTGTTTCAATCGTGTCAGATTTTAAAAAATTACGACGTGCTGGTATATTGTAAAATAAGTTTTTAACAGAAACACTAGTGCCTTTTGCAGGACAATCAGGTTCTTGAGAGGTTATCTTACTTCCTTCAATTTTTAAACAAGTTCCAATTTCTTGGCTTTCCTGTTTTGTTTTTAATTCCACATGAGCAATTGCCGCGATTGACGCCATTGCTTCACCTCTAAAACCTTTTGTGTTTAAATTAAATAAATCTTTAGCTTCACGAATTTTAGAAGTAGCATGTCTTTCAAAACACAAGCGAGCGTCAGTCATGCTCATTCCGCTGCCATTATCAATGACTTGAATTAAAGTTTTACCTGCGTCTTTAACAATTAGTTTAATGTTTGTTGATCCAGCATCAATTGCGTTTTCTAATAATTCTTTTACTACTGAAGCAGGACGTTGTACAACTTCTCCTGCAGCAATTTGATTTGCTACGTGATCTGGTAATAATTGTATGATGTCTGTCATTAAATAAGCGTATGTATTTCAAGAATATAGGCGCAAATCCCTACCAGAAGAGCAATAATAATAGCCAAACGTTTATTGGTACCACTATCACTAGGTCCTTTTTTAGATTTTTCCCAATTGTTTTTTAGGTTGTTTCTAACAAGTGTAATCTTGTAATTATCACTAGAATCACCATCTGTTGTCTCAGTGTATTTATCTTTTAAATTATCCAAACGCTCTTTGCGTTGATTATAGTAGCGAGGCTTGTAGTTAAAATCGTAATGAGCTCTTTGTTTAAAAGGAGTTCCTAACATAATTTTTTATTTTGATTGTAACTTCAAAATTACAGAAATTAATGTAAGGATAAAAGTCAATTCCTTGAAAACTTTGTTAAAGAAGTTAATAGAATAAGTGTTGTTTTATAATAGTACTCTAGACTAGATATTTTTAATTACAGCCATTTTAATTGCAGCAATAGCACATTCAATACCTTTGTTTCCATGTATACCTCCAGAACGGTCAATTGATTGTTGCATGGTGTCATCAGTAAGAACACAGAATATTACGGGAGTATCTTGTAGTATATTTAAGTCTTTTATTCCTTGAGTAACGGCATCACAAACAAAATCAAAGTGTTTAGTTTGACCCTTGATAACATTCCCTATAGCAATTACAGCATCAAGTTTTAAAGAGGAAACCATTTTTTTTGAGCCATAAATTAATTCATAACTACCTGGGACATCCCATTTTACAATATTTTCTTTTAGGGCTCCATTTTCTGTCAAAGCCTCTAGAGTTCCTTTATATAAGCTATTGGTTATTGCTTCGTTCCATTCAGAAACAACAATTCCAAAGCGAAAATTTTTCGCATTTGGAATTGTTGATTTGTCATATGCTGATAAGTCAGTAGTAGCCATGAGTAATTGATTTTAATCAAGAGATATTAAAAACAGTTGCTAATTATTTTTGTGCATATTTTGCTTTGTTGATATGCATATCAATATTATTAGCAATAGACGATTTAGAGTATTTATTTTTAATTTGAGTAAATAATTTCTCAGCTTTTACAGCATCACCTAAATCCAAAGCAGTATTACCTGCTTTTAATAGAAATAGAGGTGTTGTAGAAAGATTTGCTTGTGTGTTTGCAGCTTTTTCGTAGTAGGATAAAGCTTCTTTGTTTTGATCTAAATCAGCAAATGCATCTCCTATAGCTCCTAATGCAGCAGGTGCTAATAAAGCGTCTTTAGAAGAAAATTTTTCCAAATATGAAATAGCTGTTTTGTAGTCGTTTATTTTTAAGTAAGAGATACCTGCATAGTAGTTTGCAAGGTTTCCTGCTTTAGTACCACTGTATTTGTCAGCGATATCCACAAAACCATACTTACCGTTAATTCCGCCTTCTAAGGCTAAGGTAAAAAGAGAATCTGACTCTGTAGTAGCATTAATTGCTAAATCAAAATTTTCTTTAGGATAAGCTAATTCATTCGCTGCATCATGTTCTTTAGGCTCAATAATATACGAGTTGTAAGCGATGTAGCCTAAAATAAGGAAAATAACAAATATCAATCCATAAAATAAAGGTTTTTGAAATTTTTCAACCCATTGTTCAGATTTAGAAGCTGTTTGCTCAAGGTTTTTAAATACTTCTGCAGTAGTGCTTTCTTCTTCAATTTTATCTATAGTCGCATTTTTAATTTTCTTTTGACCTTTTTTCTTGTATGTTGCCATTTGATATTGATTCTTTAATTTAAGTTTTATTCTTTCTCGAAGCAAATAAGTAAATATTTTTTTCGAATTATAGCCAAGCAAAAATAGTTTTTTTAATTGGATTTAAAAAGTCTCTTTTTAGCAAAACTTTTAATAATTTGCACCTTCCTATTTTTATGACAATCGAACTATGTATTTACAGAAATTATCCTTGATGAATTTTAAAAATCTAACACAACATGTGTTTGAATTTAAGGATAAGATAAACTGTTTTGTGGGTAATAATGGTGTTGGGAAAACTAATGTTTTGGATGCCATTTATTATTTGTCTTTTTCGAAAAGTTATTTTAATTCGGTTGCTATACAGAATATCCGACATGGAGAGGAGTTTTTTATGTTAGAAGGTTCTTATGTGTTAGAGGGTAGGGATGAAATTATTTTATGTAGTCTTAAAAAAGGACAAAAGAAAATTGTAAAACGAAATGGTAAGTCCTACGATAAGTTTTCAGAACATATAGGAAAGTTTCCTTTGGTAATCATTTCACCCGCTGATCGTGATTTAATTGTAGAGGGGAGTGAAACTAGACGAAAATTTATGGATAGTGTTATTTCACAGCAGAACCAATTGTATCTTAAAACTTTAATAGCCTATAATAAGATATTAGTCCAAAGAAATGCATTGTTAAAATATTTTGCAGCCAATAGAACTTTTGATGCCGTGAATTTAGAAGTATACAATCAGCAATTGATTTGGTATGGAGGAATTATTCATAGAGAAAGAAAAGATTTCTTAGAGGTTTTTACACCTATTTTTGAGGAGCGCTATAAAACGATTTCTGAAGGGAAAGAAGAGGTGAATCTTGTCTATAAATCCCAGTTACTCGATGTAGGTTTTCCTCAATTATTGAATGAGAGTTTGGCAAAAGATAAGGTTTTACAATATACTAGTGCAGGTGTTCATAAAGATGATTTGGTTTTTGAAATTGGGGGATACCCAATTAAAAAACTCGGATCACAAGGTCAGCAGAAATCTTATTTAATCGCTTTAAAATTAGCTCAATTTGATTTTATAAAGAAACAGTCAAATGTATTGCCTATTTTATTATTGGATGATGTGTTTGATAAACTAGATGAAAATCGGGTTAGTCAATTAATTTCCTTGGTTAATAATGATCAGTTTGGACAATTGTTTATTACTGATACGAATGCTAAACGTACTGAAGAGGTGATAAAAAGAATCAATAAATCATATAAAATATTTGAACTGTAATTGGTTTAATAAATTAACTGGAAATATTTTTAGAAAAAAATGGCAAAACGACAAAGCGAATACTTATCATTAAAAGACCTAATGGGGAGGTTTATAAAAGAAAACAATCTTTCTAAAGGCATGCAAAAAATTTCGATAAAAGAAAATTGGGATTCTTTAATGGGGAATGGTGTGGCAAGTTATACGGATAGTATTGAACTTCGAAAAGGAATTTTATATGTAAAATTAAGTTCTTCTGTTTTACGCCAAGAACTTGATTATGGAAAAGAGAAAATTAAAGACATGATGAATGAAGCCTTGGGGGGAGAGGAAATAAAAAAAGTAATGTTATTATAAATAAAAGAATCAACAGATGATTAGTTGGTTTTTTTTATTCTTACCTCCATTCAATAACTTAACGCAACAAATCTAAATTTATAGATTTGTAAAATGGCAGTAAAAAAACATAGACGACTTACTCGTAAAGAAAGAGTATAAATTGAGACTCTTTTAGATGAAAAAAAATCAAAATCCTACATT
>NZ_JBAHZZ010000148.1:0-5377 GCF_037132785.1 Flavicella sp.
ACAATTTTTATGCGATACTACCAGTTTTATAACTACTCATGTATTAGACAAATAATTTTTCAATAAATACATTATGCAAATACAAATTCATACAACTATTTTAGTAGCACTGCTGTTTTTTTCCAGTAGTGTTCTTAGCTCCCAGATAGTTAATCTAGGAGATATATATATCAGTGAAAACGAAACGGTTTCTTTTATGGAATCGTTTAATAATGGCTCTGAAGGAGAGCTGTATAACGACGGTCTTTTATATATTTATAATGACTTTACGAATGATGGTGTTGTAGATTTTCTTTCAGATACGGGGGTTACAAACTTTATAGGAACAGCTTTCCAGGAAATTACGGGATCAGAGGATAGTTATTTTTATAATATTTCATTTAATAATGGAAGTAGTTCAAATCCTTTTCAGGTTGCTAATACAATAAGTGTTTCAGGCGAGATTAATTTTGAGATGGGAATTGTTGATTTACTTGGTTCTGATGTTGATTTTTATTTCGAAGAGAATGCTACACATATCAATGGTTCAAATGAGAGTCATATTAATGGGGCTGTTCATAAAATGGGGGATTCTGATTTTGATTTTCCTATTGGAGACAAAGGTTATTATCGGTCTTCAAGAATTCAGTCTTTGATAGGTAATAATACGGAGCTTATAAGTGCTTATTTTTTTGAAGACTCTAGTAGTCTGTATCCACTTCAAAGTGATAGTGGAATAATAGAAGAAATAGATACGGCAGAGTATTGGACAGTTGATAATATTACCTCTGGAGAAGAAGTGTTATTGACACTTTATATATCAGAAGAGACTACTTCTAGTGGTATTTTGGAAGGCGCTTTACATACAGATATCTCGATAGTACGTTGGGATTCAGGAGAGAATATTTGGATAAATGAAGAGGGAACCTATGATCCTGTTACTGGCTCTGTAAGCACATTAATTGACAATTATGGAATTTTCACCTTTGCCAGAGTAGAAGATTCAGAAGATTGTTTGGTAATCTACAATGAGTTTTCTCCCAATGGAGACGGAATAGGAGACACCTTTACTATTGGTTGTATAGATAGTTACCCTAATAATACGGTAGAGATTTATAACAGATGGGGAGAAAAAGTTTTTAAAGCGACAGGATATCAAAACGACTGGGACGGTACAAATACAGAAGGAGCCTCTATAGGAGGATCTGAAGAGTTACCAGTAGGTGTTTATTATTATGTAATAAACTTAGGAGATGGATCAAAACCCAAAGCGGGCTGGTTATATTTAAATAGATAATACAACTATGATTAAAAAAACACAAAACAAAAAAAATAGGGGGAAAGAATTTTCACAAAGAGGAGGTTTTTTCGTTTTGTTTATCGCGTTATTAATTAGCCATATTAGTCTCGCTCAACAAGAGCCACAATATACACAGTATATGTATAATACCCTGAGTATAAATCCTGCTTATGCAGGTCAGCGCGAAGTATTAAGTGCTACATTGTTACACCGTTCACAATGGGTTGGTCTTTCAGGAGCACCTAAGACACAAACACTGGGAATACACTCCCCACTTAGTAATGAAAAGATGGGTTTGGGGTTTTCGGTTATAAATGATGTGATAGGTCCAGTAAACAGCACTTTTGTTGATGCTAGTTTTTCATATACCATTCAGCTTTCAGCATCATTAACAAAAATGTCCTTCGGAATTAAAGCAGGAGTTCATTTTCTGAATACCGATTGGAGTAAAGGAATTTATCAAGGGAATGATCCATTATATGATGAAAATGTAAATCAGGTTTCACCTCTTGCAGGAGTAGGGGTTTATGTACATAACCGTAATTGGTATTTAGGTTTGTCAGTTCCTAATTTATTACAAACAAATCATTATGATGATTATCAAGAATCTATGGCGAGTGAAGAGATGCACTTTTATGCTATTGGAGGTTATGTTTTTGATATAAGTAATTCATTAAAGTTCAAACCTGCCTTTTTGGTCAAAGGAGTTTCTGGTGCACCAATTATTGCAGATGTTTCTGCCAATATGTTATTTAATGATAGGTTCACTTTAGGATTAGCCTATCGATTGGGAGATGCAGTTAGTGCATTAGCAGGTTTTCAAGTATCAGAAAGCTTTTATTTGGGGTATGGTTATGACCTAACAACATCGAATTTAAACAATTACAATAGTGGTTCTCATGAGATTATGTTGCGTTTTGAATTACAAGAAATAAACAGAATTTTATCACCAAGATTTTTCTAAATAGTATACTATGAAAGCATATAATTATATATTAGTTTTAGGGTTTTGTTTTTTTGTTGCCACGGGATTTTCGCAAAAACAAAAAGTGAATGAGGCTTTTGAGAGTTATGAAGACTTAGAGTTTTTAAAGACGAGTACACTGCTGTTAGAGGCTGTAAACAATGGGAATAAATCGGTAGAGATTTATGAGAAGTTAGGGAACGCCTATTATTTTAATAAAAAGATGGAGTCTGCAGTTGTTTGGTATACAAAAATGCTAGATTTCTCAAAAAATAAGTCTAGAATAGATTCTGAATTTTATTTTAGATTTTCACATGCTTTAAAAGCAATTGAAGAGTATGCACAAGCAGATCAAATGATGCATACCTTTCATAAGTTGAATCCTACGGACTCAAGAGGCAAATTATTTATCGCTGATTTAGCGTATCTAGATAGACTTAATGGGGAGAAGAATTTTTTTGAGATTTTTAATTTAGAGAGTAATTCAGGAGCCTCTGATTTTGGTTCAACTCTCTTTGAGGATCAATTATATTTTTCGTCATCTAGAAATACAGGAGAAATCTATGCTTGGAATAATGAATATTTTTTAGATTTATTTACGGTAAAAAAACAAGAGGATGGCTCCTATGGAGCAGGAGAGGTTATTTCTCTTAATGAAACCATAAATACAGAATACCACGAGTCTACCGCCTCCTTTACCCCTGATGGAAAAGAGATGTATTTTACTCGGAGTAATTATTTTAAAGGAAAGTTAAGAAAAGACAAACAAGGAGTACATCGCTTAAAAATATTTAAAGCGACCTTAATAGAGGGGGAATGGGGAGCTATAGAATCACTACCTTTTAACAGTGATAATTACAGTGTTGCTCACCCTTCGGTTTCAGGAGATGGGACAAAACTTTATTTTGCCTCTGATATGCCCAGTTCAAGAGGGGAGTCAGATATTTATGTAGTTGATATCTATCCTGATGGCTCTTATGGCGATCCAAAAAACTTGGGATCTTCGATCAATACTGAAGGTCAGGAGTCCTTTCCGTATATTAATAAACAGGGCGATTTATTTTTCTCATCCAATGGTTTGGTAGGTCTAGGTGGATTAGATGTTTTTGTGATTAGAGGTTTTGAAAACATAAAAACATCCAATAAAGCACTTATCCCGGAAAATATTGGGAGACCGATTAATAGTTCTCTAGATGATTTTGGTTATTATGAAGACAAAGATTTAAATAATGGTTTTTTTACATCCAATAGGTCGGGAGGAAAAGGAAGTGATGATATCTATAGTTTTATGCCTATTCCAAATCTAGAAATAGAAATAGTGACAAAAGACGCAAAAACCGATGAATTGCTTGCAGGTCCATCAATCACCATATTTGATAGTGAAGGGAACTTGTTAGAAAAAGAATTAAAAGAAAAATCAGTTGGTTTGTATTCAGTGGTTTTAAATAGAGGGGAAACGTATCTTATAAAAGCGGGGAAAGAGGATTATATTTCAGGAGAAATAGATTTTTATGTGCCAAGAGAACATAAGGGAGATAGTATTCGAGCAGAACTATTGTTATATAAAATAGAAAAAGAATTAGATCTGGCAGAGGTACTTGATCTTCCTGTTATCAATTTTGATTTAGACAAATCGAATATTCGTTTAGATGCTGCATTAGAATTAGATAAGATAGTTGTTCTTTTAAAAGAGTATTCTTCGATAAAGATATTTATAAAAGCGCACACAGATTCTAGGGGGAGTGATTTATACAATCTAAAACTTTCGGATAGAAGAGCTCAGGCTACTTTAGATTATTTGGTTAATTCAGGAATAGATATAAACAGGTTAAGTTCAAAAGGATTTGGAGAAACTTTATTGCTAAACAAATGTGAAAATGGAGTAATCTGTACAGATGAAGAACATGAGGAAAATAGAAGAAGTGAATTTATAATTACCGATAAATAATTATTAGCCCTGTATAGACAGGCTATGAGAAGAAGAAGTAAAAGACAAAAGATAATTGATCATGAGGTCAATTATCTTTTGTCTTTTAAATGTTAAAATGACGCATTAAATTTGTTTCTTTTCATTCATGTTTCATGCAAAAACAAAAACAAAACCGTAACGGGACTGTGCTTCTATTGTTATTGCTTATCTGAATAAAAAATATTCCAAACTGTTATTAAAACAGCTTTAGGTCTGTTGTTTTGTAGAAAAGGAGGTGTTTTTAGCTCGAATATGAATTTATTTCGCTCGATTGCAAATAATTATTGCCCAGATAGATAAATTAGTTTATTTTCGCGTCGAAAATTTCATAAAACGATGGGAACTAAGTTCACTTTTCTTAAAAAAACGCTTTTATTAGGAACATTTGTATTTGGAGTTTTCGGATATTCCCAAGTTGGAATTGGAACAAACAGTCCAAATGAATCTGCGATGTTGGATATTGTATCAAGCGACCAAGGAGTTTTGATTCCACAAATTGCATTGACATCACTTTTAGATTCAAAAGCCATTAGCAATGGTAATGTTGAAAGTTTGTTAGTTTATAATACATCAACAACAGGTGATGTTACTCCAGGATATTATTACTGGTATGTTAATAGTTGGAAACGAATAATGGTGTCTGACGAGATCAACCTGCCTTCCAATACCGTTGTTTGGGATGTTACAAATAATGAATTCACCTATGTGGATGATTCAGGGGTTTGGCAAATAATTGATATCCAGGAATTGGTTGAATTTGAAGAAACACTAACGACCCTTGTTGTTAATGATACAACTGCAACATTAGATTACAAGGATGAAGGTGGAGAAACAACAGAAATCAGCCTTGATACTTTGGTTATTTCAGGAGTTGTGAATAATGCGAATACAATTTTTAACGATAGTTTGGTTACTGTTGAGATTTCAAATCTTATTTCCAATGATACGATTATCACAAATGAGATTATCAAGATTGTCAAAGCAGAAGAAACACTAACGACCCTTGTTGTTAATGATACAACTGCAACATTAGATTACAGGGATGAATTAGGCGATACGATTTCAGTTGAATTAGATACTTTAGTTATCTCAGGGATTGTAAACAACGCAAGTACAATTTTCAGTGATACCCTTGTTAGTCAAGAGATTACTTCTATTATTGATG
>NZ_JBAHZZ010000153.1:0-5486 GCF_037132785.1 Flavicella sp.
GATATAACTTTTAGTCTTTTTTTCTTGCAATAATGTTTCAATTACCACACGTTCTTTTAATGATAATCGGCTATGTTTTTTTGCTTTCATACAACAAATCTAAGATTTTGATTTGTTGCGTTAAGTTCTTGAATTCAAGCAGACCATTTTATTTTGGCTAAATAAGCTTTACATGATTCATCATTTGGCAGTTCTTTTATAAAACTCAGTATATTTTGACCTTGAAAAACATCCATATCTGTTATATTTAAGGACACTAAGATACAGAAACTAAATGACTAACTTAGTAAATTTAAATACCAAGCTATAATAAATATGTTACTTTAAGTTTTATATTTCATTCTAATCGAAATATCAATAATTATATTGAATCTTAAAAACATCTAATACCAATTAGATAATTAAATGATGCAATAATAATAATATACTATAAAACTTGTAGCATGCTTATATTTCCATTTTCTTAAATTTAATTTATATCCGCCTCGGTAATAGATTTAAATTCTTTCCAAACTCCTGCTAATTCATAGTCACCTTTTGTTCCCTTTGGTACGGTTAAAGCAATATTACCTAAAGTAACACCCTCAAAATCAATTGAACTTATAGCTAATGGTATTTGACAATTTACCACTACACTTATTAAATTTAAACAATTAGAAAAGGCATAATCACCGATACTTTTTACACTCCCTGGAATAGTGACATTAGTTAAACTACTACAACGAGCAAAAGCATAATCAACTATACTTATTACGGATTCTGGAATACTGACACTTAGTAAATTTGAACAATCAGCGAAGGCAGAACTCCCTATACTTAGTACACTTGTTGGAATACTGACACTTAGTAAACTTGAACAATTTTTAAAAGCTCTACTTTCTATACTGGTTACACCTTCTGGAATACTGACACTTAATAAACTTGAACAATCAGCAAAAACACCTTCTTTTATACTATTTATAGCAGCTGGGATACTGACATTAGTTAAACTTGAACAACCTTCAAAAGCTCTACTTTCTATACTGGTTACACCTTCTGGAATACTGACACTTAGTAAATTTGAACAACCTGAAAAAGTACTGTATTCAATTCTTATTACACCAACTGGTATACTAATATTGGTTAAACTTGAACAACCAGCAAAAGAAAAACGCTCTATACTTATTACATCATCTGGAATACTGACATTCGCCAAGCTATAACAACCTTGAAAAGCATAAGAACCTATACGGGTTACAGCAGTAGGAATACTGACACTCGTTAATTTTAAACAGCCTGCAAAAGTACCAGACTCTATACTTGTTACTCCATCTGGAATACTGACACTTAGTAAACTTGAACAACTCTTAAAAGTACTCTCTTCTATACTAGTTACGCCATCAGGAATACTGATACTTATTAAACTTGAACAACGATAAAAAGTACTAGATCCAATACTTATTACACTATCTGGAATACTGACACTTAGTAAACTTGAACAATCAGAAAAAGCACTAGAACCTATGCGCATAACAGAATCTGGAATACTGACACTAGTTAAGTTACCACACCACCTAAAAGCATCTTTACTTAAACTGGTAATTGTATAAGTTATCTCGTTATCTAGTATCGTTTCTGGAATTGTTAATGCGCCTGTTGGACAAGTATTATATTTTGCTACTGATACGTATTTATTTTCTGTATCTATGATCGTATAGTTTAAAACTCCATCATTAAAGTTTTGTGCTTGACCAAATTTAAAACAGAAACACAATAAAACGAATAGGTACTTTTTCATAACTATAATATAATTTTTTAGTAAAATTACATAAAACAGCAGCTTTAGACTAAATATTTCACCAAAATATCTAAGATAATATTGATAAAAAATCACAGAACTCTGAATTATATTTTTGAGTTGAATTAAGCAATCTAATTAAACCAAAATGATTAAAGTACCTTGAAGATAAATTTAGGTTTTCAAAACCCCAAACATGGCTTAGCCACAGGAAAAACAGAAACTAGAACCTCTTTTTTATTTATCTAAAAACATAATCCAATCTCGCATTAACGGAGAATCAATCGACTTTTTGTATTATCAATAGAAATGCACAACAGAAAAAAAATCTATGTTTTTTGATTTGAATAATGCAATAATAGATCTACCATATAACTATAACTTTTTATTCCTGATTTCTGTCGGTTTGCTTTAAGATATATATTGTATGTTTTTTTAAATAATGGTTCGAAAGGATTTTCATATTGACTCCAAAATTCATTAGACTCTCTAAGGTTTAATACAACCCCATAATTAAGGCTCTTTACGGCTGTTTTGTAAAGCCCTTCGTCTCTCTTATTCAACTCATTCAAAAGGTATTTTAGTGCTGTAATATGTCCTGCCAACTTAAAATAAGCATCCTCATGTGAAGTACTCGCCAGATACCCAATAAAGTTAGCCTCGTTTTCTGCGGCATAACCTATTTGGTGTGCAATTTCATGACTCGTAGTAAACGCTAAAGTATACATTGGAATTTTTGAATTTATTTGAGCCTCTCCCGAAAAAGGATTTATATACCCAGCAAAGCCCATATAGGTTAAAACAGTACTTAAAAGAGAATGCTTAACCGACGAGACTTTATACCTAAAATATTTATGCTTTTTTCCTAATTCAGTATACCCACTTTTAGCCATTTTATAAATTTCTCTCCTAGAATATGGAACCACATAAGCAAGACTGTCATCCTCTACTACAGTTTGATGTAGCTCATTAATTACCTCAACTGTTTTTAAAGTAAAATTATTTAATAACTTTGTACTATATTCTTCCTTTTCAATATCTAATTTAGTAGCTAAGGGAACTCTATAATAATTCATTCCCCAACCTAAATAAAAGAAAAAATAAAGCACTGATAAGGTAGCTCCTACAGAAAGTCGATACGATCTTAAATCGCTTAATTTATCTCTAAATAAAATATAAATAAAACGAATAAAAAGCAAAAAGAATATCCCATATAATAAATCACCTACACTAAAAGGAATCCAACCTAAAGAGGTTCGATAAAAAAGAGAAATCACTTTATATATCCCATTGGAATAATATTTTTCTATAGTATTTGGAAAACGTGATATGATTTGCACAAAAATTATTTGTACAATCAAAAAATTCGATAAATACCGCGCTAATAAGTCGTCTTTCATTAAGTTAATTTAAAAGTATTGCCAACAACATATCCAATCAAAAATCATGTCACATTTTAAAAAATTCTTACTTTCTAAATGAATTTTGGTGAAATTACATTTTTTCTAGCAATCTGTTTTCTATTTATAAAATAACACAAATATATTTTGCATCAAAAAACAGACCGAAAATTATAAGAAACTGTCTATATTAATTAATGCTTTGTAGAAGCGTACCTTGTTTATAAAGAGTTTTAAACATATAATATCAATTTTATTTTTAAATGGCGTGATAGTAATTAGGAATATTTTTTATTCAAATAAGCAGTAAAAAACTGTTGCATAGCACTGCTACGGTTTTATTTTTATGTGAAATATGAATGAAGTAAGAAACGAATTTAATGCGTCATTTAAATGTTAAAATGATATATACCTGCGCCATTAAAATTATTATTAACAAAAAATGACTTTTATAAACAGCTATGTGTACAAATAAAATGCTCTAAAAAATAAAAGAATAGAATTAATAATTTAATTTTGCTGTCATGGAGCAAACAAGAGCGATAAAAGGGCGAAAAATTGATAAAAGCAGAATCATTAATCTTGAAAAAGGAAAAATACCACCACAGGCATTAGACTTAGAAGATGCTGTTTTAGGCGCAATGATGATTGATAAAAAGGGAATAGACGATGTAATCGACATCTTACATCCAGAAGCTTTTTATAAAGAAGCGCATAAAGAAATTTATGATGCTATCTATAGCTTGTTTCAAAACTCCGAACCTACTGATTTACTTACCGTTTCTAATCAGCTTAGGAAAAACGGAAAACTAGATTTTGTCGGTGGGGATTTTTATTTGATTGGCTTAACTCAAAAAGTTGCTTCTTCTGCCCATATTGAATTTCATGCTCGTATTATTATTCAAAAATATATTCAACGTAGACTTATTAGTATTTCTAGTGAAATTATTGAACAGTCTTATGACGAAACCATCGATGTTTTTGACTTATTAGATAATGCCGAATCTAAACTTTTTGAAGTTACTCAAGGGAACTTAAAGAAAAGTTCTGAAAGCGCAAAAGACCTTGTACAGCAAGCGGTAACTAAAATCCAAGAGATAGGAAACCAAGAAGGAATGAGTGGATTAGAAACTGGTTTTACCAAATTAGATGCTCTTACCTCTGGTTGGCAACCTTCTGATTTAATTATTATTGCCGCCCGTCCTGGTATGGGAAAAACAGCCTTTGTAATTTCCATGGCTAAAAATATGGCGATTGATTTTGGACACGCTGTAGCTTTGTTCTCTCTTGAGATGTCATCAATTCAGTTAATTACTCGTATGATCTCTAGTGAAACGGGGTTGACTTCAGAAAAATTACGTAAAGGAAACTTGGAGCCACATGAATGGGAGCAGTTAAATGTAAAAGTAAAAAACTTAACAGATTCTCCTATTTTTATTGACGACACACCTTCATTGTCTATTTTTGATTTACGTGCAAAAGCTCGTCGTTTGGCTTCTCAGCACGGAATTAAAATTATTGTTATTGATTATTTACAATTGATGACAGCAGGTGGAGCTGCCAATGGAAATCGTGAACAAGAAATATCTATGATTTCACGTAACTTAAAAGCGCTGGCAAAAGAATTAAGTATTCCTGTAATTGCCTTATCTCAGTTGTCTCGTGCAGTAGAAACACGTGGAGGTTCAAAAAGACCTTTATTATCTGACTTACGTGAATCTGGTGCAATTGAACAAGATGCTGATATTGTATCATTTATTTTCCGTCCAGAATACTACGGCCTTACAGAATGGGATGATGATGATCATACTCCTTGTGAAGGACAAGGAGAATTTATTGTGGCAAAACACAGAAATGGTGGTTTGGCAAACATCCGTTTAAAATTTACTGGACACCTAGCAAAATTCTCTGATTTAGAAGAAGGATTTGGGAATGAATTCCATTCAAAAATGAATGATTTTAATCAAGAGATATCTTCAAATAATCTTCCGAGTGCAGATGATGCTTTTGGAGCGCCTGATGCTGATGATACGCCCTTTTAAATATTAGTAATTAACAATTCATGCATCTCTGTTTTTAAATAAACAGATGCATTAATTATACCAATTTTATTTTTAACTGACGTAATAATAATTTGGAATGTTTTTTCTTTAGGTTAAATAAAAAATCTGAGCTATACGCCTAGTGTCTGTTTTGTGTTTTTTTGATATTTAGGTTTTTGTAGTACCATTCTAAGAATTGTTTTATGAAAAATGGATTCTTTGTATTGTGACCTATTAATTCTAAAACAAAATTCATCAAAGTAAGCT
>NZ_JBAHZZ010000154.1:0-19609 GCF_037132785.1 Flavicella sp.
ATCTTAACTCCGATTTAAAATATGGACTCTCTGATAAACCACCTCCTAAGACACAAGAAAAGATGAAGGAAAATTTAGAAAATCACATGAAAACACTTCAAAATGATAGCAAAAGGGTAGTCAAATATTTTAAACATCACAACATAAAATATGCTGCGTAAAACTAACGATATATAGATGCGAGGTTAATAGCATTGCTAATAAATTATATTTATCCAATTCTAAATTAGAATTAAAGTAAACCAAACAATTAATATATTGTCATTAAATTTACATAATTTCACCATCAATTAATAGAATTATAAAAACTATGAAAAATAAACCTCTAACAATTTCAATACTTCTTTTTACAGTAATTTTTTGCATAAATGCCCAAAAAAAGAAGCTAGAAAATCCTTTTAAAACAAATGGAGATTTAAACACGCAATTCTTGTATTTAGATAAAACCTCCACAAATTATAAAGAGTATAAAGTTATCAATAAAAAAACGTTTTTTCAGTTACATCAGAACGTACTGGACTCTATGCTAAATAAGCAAGAGCTATTAAATCGTCAAAGAATTGAATACAAAAATCAACTCTCACAAATAAACGAGTTGAATAATAAGGTTGTCGAACTAAATGAAAAATTACAAGAAGCAAACACAAACAGAGACTCTATTACGGTATTCGGTATTGGGATGATCAAAAGTAATTACAACCTAATTGCAGGAAGCATATTACTTTTATTGTTAGCAACGACCCTTCTGTTCTTTTACAAGTTTACAAATAGTAATGTAGTCACTAAAGAGGCAAACCAACAACTGAAAGAAATCCAAAACGAATATGAGGCTCATCAAAAAAGCTCCTTGAGAAGGCATCAAGAAACCAATAGAAAACTTCAAGATGAACTCCTGAAAAACAGAAAAGATTAAATGAAAAATATTATAACTATTACAATTATAATCCTATCAATAACTAAAACAATAGCGCAAAATGACACGCTTTGGTTTGATAATTCATGGAAAAAATGCAATAAAAAATCGGCTAAATTCTACCGACCAATACCTGAAAAAATTGGTGATTTATACCTAGTAAAAGATTTTTATATCAATGGAAATCTGCAAATGGAAGTGTTTTCTAAATACGAAAAGATATTTTTTAGAGAAGGAAAATCCTCTTGGTACAATGAAAATGGGAGCCTATGTCAACAGGCCAATTATAAAAACAATACGCTCAATGGCCTTTTTATTTCATTTTATGATAATGAAAAGTTTGAACTCATTTATAAGAATGGTAAAAAATTTGAAGGCACTGAAATTTATAATAACTATAATGATGTAGGGAAATTAGTATTTAAAAATTACAATAAGACCAAGCACACCCATTATTTTATCACAGCAAAACACCAAGTGCAAAGTGTTTGTTATTTCGATAGTATTACCGAAAACAAAAATTACAGTGTATTAGAAAAATATTATGATAAAACAAACAAATTTTTGGGTCAACTTACGTACGCAGATAACCAACCCAAAAATGGCATTAAGGTGGTTTATAATCACCAAAAAGGGAACAATAATATATCGGAGATATTGTATTATAAGAACAAGAAACACACACATACCGACACCTATTATAGCGACGGTACTCCAAGAGAAATATTCACATCAAAACCAGAAGCAAAAAGCACGTTTTACGATATTAAAGGTAATGTTTTAGGTGAATTACTCTATCAAAACGGGGAAGAATATAATGGTAATCAATTTCAGTTTTACTCAACATATAACAACAAAACCCCCGAAGGAATTATTGAACAAAAACGAACCTTTGCTTTGGGGTTAGTTGTAAAGGATGAAGCATTTTACACCAACGGACAATTAAAAATTGATAGGTCGTATAATGCTGAGTCAAGGTTCGTCGAAAAAGAAATTTCTTATGCTAAAAATGGCGAGATATTAGGGAAACTTAAATATTCTAATGACTATAAACCTTTAAACGGAATACGACTAGGATCTGATATAAGAGAATGGTTTCGTGAGGGTAAAATTGTAAAAACCATACATTATTATCCAGAAAGTGACACCATTTTTAGCAAGCAAGAGTTTGATAAGGTGACTTACTTTAATAAAGATCATTCTCTATTAGGTGTTTTAAAAATTGACACCACACAAAGCTATTTCAGACCTCTTAATGGCAAGCAATTTGTCTACTACAACAATAATTATATTTCGGATATAATAGAATATCTAAATGGGGTAATAGCTAAACAAATTCAATTTCATAAAAGGTATAAGTCTAAAGAAATCTTTAAAAAAGAAACGTTTTTCAAAAAGGAAGAGCATGATATTAAAACACGAGAAATAAATTATTACAGCAATGGAAATAAACAACGTGAGATAACTTTTCATGATGACAAGGATAATGTGAACAGAGGGATATCTCTTTGGCAGGATCGTAGCAAAGGTGTGTTTTATGATAGTCATGGATTCATAATTGGCAATTATAATTACTTAACTCAAACAGGAACGGAATATGAATACTTTGATTATAGCGATTATATAAAATCGATCACAACTAGAGAAAACGGAAAAGTTAATTATGAAAAAGTTTACCAAGATTATAGTACCGTATATTCCGAAAATAGATATGTGCTCATAAAAGAAATAGACATCCTTAAAGAAGGGAAATTTTATGATAAATATGAAAATCTTATTTTTAGTATAACTTATAAGAACGAAAAACCCTACGAAGGTGTTTCTTATAATTCAGAAAACCAAGATGCATTTACCTACAAAAAGGGTGTAAAAGAAGGGGCTTATAAAAAGTTTTATTTTTATGATTTTCCTAATAAAATAATGATAAGCGGTAACTATAGTGCAAATAAACGAGAAGGTATTTTTACGTACACAGATAGATATAACAGAATCACAAAAACA
Organism: Flavicella sp.; assembly: GCF_037132785.1. Lineage (GTDB taxonomy): Bacteria > Bacteroidota > Bacteroidia > Flavobacteriales > Flavobacteriaceae > Flavicella. The sequence goes on from NZ_JBAHZZ010000154.1 coordinate 2,915, forward strand.
GAAACTTATAAAAACGATGTATTAGACGGTAAAACAATATTTTATGACAGTTTTGGAAAATTACTTTCTACTGTAGTTTATAAAAACGGATTGCCACACGACGGTGAATTCTCAACTCTTATCAATCATTATACCAATGAAAATAAAACAGACTCCTATAAAAATGGTGTTTTGATGGCGACTACGGAATACCTAAATACGGGAACTATAAAAACGGATTATTTCCTAGAATACAGCCAAACCATCATTTTTTATCCAGATACCCAATTTAAAAAATACAGCCTTCAATTTAAAGGAATAAACAAAGCTTTATCTGGAAAATTAGTACGTTATAACACACAAGGTATAGAAATGCACAGTGCAAATTTATTAAACGGAGATCTTATTTCGGGTGAAATATGGATTATTGCTTCAATATACGATTATAAAGGTTTAGATATTCAATATTATCGGCTTGTTAAAAACGAAAAAACATATGGTATAACAATCTATAATACAGATAAAGAGATTGTCTTTCAAGCAAGTGAAAAGGCAAATTTAAGTGAATCCATACTAAAAGAATTGCGACTAGATATTAATAGTCTAAGACTTAATAATTTGTATTGATAATTATTTAAAGCTAGACGTTATAATTAGACTAAAATCAAGTAGAAAAAGATATGTTTCGTAATTACTTATAATACCAAATAAACATCAAAATGGCATAAGCTGTTCAATCAACTCAATGAGAAAGACATTGAGTTACATTTATAACTTGAATCCACAAACTATTAAAAAACATCCTTAGATAAAACTCTTTATTTAAAGACAACACTTTAATTTAAAGTTTGAAACAGTTCTATAATAAAATCTTAAGATTATCTTTGCAAAATAATTGAAACAAGTTATTATGAGGTTTTCTGAATTAAATTTAAATACACCACTACTAAATGCTCTAGACGATTTAGGCTACGATTATGCTACACCTATTCAAGAAAAAGCATTTTCAGTAATTTCTTCGGGTAGAGATGTTGTAGGAATCGCACAAACTGGTACAGGTAAAACTTTTGCTTACCTACTGCCTTTGTTAAAAGGTTTAAAATACTCAGAACAAAAACACCCGAGAATTTTAATTATTGTTCCCACTAGAGAACTAGTACTACAAGTAACAGAAGCGTTAAATGAATTGACAAAATACATCAACACTAGAATTGGTGGTGTATATGGAGGCACAAATATAAACACCCAAAAACAACTAATCTTTGAGGGTCTAGACATACTAGTTGCCACTCCTGGTAGGTTGATTGATTTAGGCTTGAGCAAAGTTCTTAATCTTAAAAAGATTCAGAAATTAGTTTTGGATGAAGTAGATGAAGTATTAAACTTAGGGTTTATGCATCAACTAGAAACTGTTTTGGATTTATTGCCTCAAAAAAAACAAAGTATTCTTTTTTCTGCTACAATGACGGAAGATGTAAAAAACATCATTCAAACATTTTTTAAATCACCAGATACTGTAGAAATAGAAAAATCAGGAACTCCTTTAGAAAAAATAGAACAGAACCTTTACAATACAAAAAACTTTTACACAAAGGTTAATTTACTCAAATTCTTACTCTCTGGCAAAGAGATCTACAGCAAAGTGTTGGTATTTACCAAAAACAAAAAGATTGCAGACAAATTATTTACGGAACTAGAAAACTCTGGAAATAGTGAAGGAGTTTCCGTTATTCACTCGAACAAATCACAGAACTACAGATTACAAGCTATTAAAGGTTTTCAAGAAGGACTACATAGGATCTTAATTGCCACCGACGTACTTGCAAGAGGAATAGATATTGAAGCAATTAGTCATGTTATTAACTTCGACATTACTGATGATGCAGAAAATTATATCCACAGAATCGGAAGAACTGGTAGGGCAGAAAACGAAGGAAATGCAATTAGTTTTATTACAGAAGAAAACCAACCAGTATTGGAAGAAATTGAAGCATTAATGCAAATAAAAATCCCAGTATTAGAATTTCCTAAAGAAGTAGAAATTTCTTCAAAAATGACGGAAGACGAAATACCAAAAGAAGTCATAAAACTCTACCAAAAGAAAAAGTCGAAAGAATTTGCCCCTGGTCCTGCTTTCCACGAAAAGAAAGAGAAAAACAAAAAGACAAACCAAGGAGGGTCTTACAGAAGAGAATTGGCTAAAAAATACAAGAAACCTAGAACTAGAGCACAGAAAAGAAAATAACTCATTGACTATTAGAAAGAGTATTATAACCAATAATAAAACAAAAAAGCACCCTTAAACAAGCTCAGGGTACTTTTTTAGTGTTAAGAAACTAACGTTTCTTATTTATAAACTTCTTTTACAAACTCATCATAAGAAAGTTCTTTCTCTTTAAAAGTAATTGTTTCTTTATAGAAATCTAATAATTTCTTACTTACTAATTGTTCTTGTAAACGCTTCACTTCGTCTTGATTACTAAGAACTCTACTAGTAATATCCTCCAATTCTTTTTCGTCAGGATTCGAGTTTCCGTATTGAGCCATTTGAGTTTTAACATACTCTTTAGTGTACTCTTTTAAATCCTCGAAATCCAATTTAATATTGTTAGCTGACATAACCTTGCTTTCAATTAATTGATAGCGCAAACTTTTTTCAGATTTCTCGAACTCTTCATTAGCTTTCTCTTCAGAAATGGGATTCTCCCCTGCTGTAGCTAACCATTTCTTTAAAAAACTAGAAGGCAAGTCAAACTTTGTGTTTTCAACTAAATATTCAGTTACACTATTTAGCAATTGTTGCTCTGACTGCTGCTTAAATTGACTCTCTGCGTCTTCTTTAATCTTCCCTCTTAATTCTTCAACGGTAGCAACTTTATCTTCACCAAACAATTTATCAAATAACTCTTGGTTCAATTCAGCCAATTCAGTTTCAGTAATTTCTTCAATAGTAAATTTTAAAACAATCTCTAACTCGTGAATTTCATCATGAGATAAACCTAAAGCTCCCATCAATTTATGACTATCTTCAAATAAATTTTTTGATTTCAATTCTAAAACATCACCAACTTCAGCTCCTACAAATTTCTTAATATTTAATTTTCCTTTAATATCAGAAACTGAAATTGTAGATTTTTTATCTATTCCTTTCTCTTCATTCACAAAAGTTCCCGTGATATTAGAAGTTACAATCGCCTCTTCTTTTTGGACAATATTCCCAAAACGAGTTTGTAAGTTTTCAACTTCTTTGTCTATCAAACTATCTTCAGCAATAATATTATATTGAGTAATTTTTTTCTTAGCGCTTAAATCCACATCAAACTGAGGAGACAAACCTAATTCAAATTCAAAAGAAAAGTCTTCTGCATCCCAAGAAAAATTTTCATTTACTTTTGGCAAAGGGTTTCCAAGAATATCCAATTTTGATTCTGTCAAATATTTATTCAAAGACTCTTGCAACATTTTATTGATCTCGTCAATCATGATTGATTTACCATATTGCTTCTTTACCATCCCCATAGGAACATGTCCTTTTCTAAATCCAGGGATATCAGCTTTTTTTCGGTAATCTTTTAAAATAGTTTCTACTTTTTCTTTGTAATCATCAGCTGTAATCTCAACTTTGACAACAGCATTTAACGAGTCTATACTTTCTTTTGTAATATTCATCTTAATTCTTTGACGTTTAAATTCCTTAAAATTGGTGCAAAAATAACACTTTTCCTCGAACTGAACAACCTTTAATTCATTCTATTTCTTGGAGTTTGATCATCTTCAAGCAGTAGTGAAAACAGCACAGAACGAACTCCCCATAGCAACAAACTAAAAAGCAATGCCGACATAAATCCATTCACATGAAAACCGCTTACCATATTACTAGCCATCAAAATGATACCAGCATTTATTACAAAAATAAACAAACCCATACTCAAAATTGTAACTGGTAGAGTAAGCAAAACCAACAATGGTTTCAAAAAGGTATTTAAAAGGGCTAACACTGCGGCAACCCAAACTGCAGAAGTATAATTTGTTACCTCTATTGAAGGCATCAATTTTGAAATAATCAAAACGGCCACAGCTGTAACTAATATTTTAATAAGTGTTTTCATGTTATCTTTATTTACCAATTATTATTACAGCTAAAGTAGTGCCACCTATAGAGTTCGAGACAACTTAACAAAAACACTGACAATAAATCAGTTAAACTATAAAAAAACATGTAAATCTGACTGATTACCCCTCTAAAAACTGACGAACTTCCTTCAAAAACTCAACTGGATTTTCTGCATGTAACCAATGCCCTGCATTAGAAATTCTTTTAATTTCTGCTTTTGAAAAATGAGCCTTAATCAAAGTAAAATCATCATCTGATATATACCCTGAATTCGCACCTTTTAAAAATAACACTTCTCCATCATACTCAGAAAAAACTGGTAAAGGAGCTCCAACTTCATTATTATTCTCTGTTAAACTTTCCAAATTAAAACGAAAACCTAAAATATCTTTTGTCTTTCTATATACATTCTTTAGCAGAAACTGACGCACACTTTCCTCTTCTATATATTGTTTCAGCACTGAATCAACTTCAGTTCTTAAAGATATTTTCGAAAAATCAACTGCGTTCAATGCTTCTAAAATCTGATGATGATGAGGTGGATAGTTTTTTGGAGAAATATCAGCAATAATTAACTTCTCAACCCTCTCTGGAAATGTAACAGCAAAAAGCATTGCCGTTTTACCTCCCATAGAATGCCCTAATAAATAAGAAGATTCTATTTGATAAAAATTAAGATAATTTTCAAGATCTTCAACCAATAATTCGTAATCAAAATCGTCAGAATGAAAACTTCTTCCATGATTTCTTTGATCGACCAGATGCACTTGGTAATTAGCAGCCAGTGAATTTGCTTGCGTTTTCCAATTATCCCCCATCCCGAAATAACCATGTAAAATAATCAATGGTTTTCCTTCTCCTTGAATTTTAGAATGTAATATGTCCATTTATAAATTTTTCTAATTCCAAATTAATTTAGTTTCATTTTATTTTTATACATATTAACAACATTCTCAAGTCCAAAATATAGTGATTCACAGATCAAAGCATGACCTATAGATACCTCCTCCAAATACGGTAAGTTTTTCACAAAAAACTCAATATTATCCAAACTTAAATCATGACCTGCGTTTACACCCATTCCTAATTCATGAGCTAACAGAGCAGACTCAACATAAGGTTTTATCGATTCTTTATTACCATTTGAATATTCAACTGCAAAATTTTCGGTATACAATTCTATTCTATCAGTTCCTGTAGTTGCTGCTGCTTTAACCATTTCTAAATCTGGATCAACAAAAATGGAAGTACGAATTCCGACAGATTTAAACTTTCCAATAACACTCTTTAAAAACTCTTGATTCTTAACCGTATCCCAACCTGCATCTGATGTTATATTATCATCACCATCAGGCACCAATGTAACTTGTGTTGGTTTTATCTCTAACACCATTTTCATAAAACGATCAATTGGATTTCCTTCAATATTAAATTCAATTGTAAGCAAATTTTTTAAATCATAAGCATCCTGGTAATGTATATGACGCTCGTCCGGTCTCGGATGAATAGTAATTCCCTGTCCACCAAACCCTTCTACATCTCTAGCAACCTTAAGTAAATCAGGAGTATTTCCCCCTCTAGAGTTTCTTAATGTTGCTATTTTATTGATATTTACACTTAACTTTGTCATTCTGTATATTTCAATTATTTCAGTCCTTTTACTTTGGTGTTTTTAAAACGCAAAAGTACACCATTTTAGATGAAATTTTATTAATTTGCGTTTTTTAGAAACAACTATGAACCTACAAGATTATATCTCAAACGATTTAACAATCTTAGTTCCAGAGGATACTATTGGAATATCAAAAGAAAAGACTAAAGACCAAAGGCTTAGTCATTTTCCTATTATAAAAAACAATAAGCTTTTTGGTTCCATCTCCGAAAGCGACTTAAGTACATTTGAAGAAGAAGATAAATCAATTTCTGATTTTCAATATGCCTTTGCCTTGTTTTTCGCCACAGAAGACGATACATTAACAGAATTACTTACTCTTTTCTCTATTCATGAATCAAATATTCTACCCGTATTAAATGACAAAAAGGAATATATTGGTTTTTACGAATTAAATGATGTTTTAGCAATCTATACTGAAACCCCCTATTTAAAAGAAGAAGGGATAATTCTTATCTTAGAAAAAGATTCTATCAGTTATTCAATTAGTGAAATCGCACAGATTTCCGAAACAAACAACGTTTCTATTTTAGGTCTATATATTTCAAAAAAAACAGAAAAAAAAACAGAAATCACTATAAAAATAAAAACAGAAAACATCAACGAAATTATACAGTCATATCGTAGATATGAATACAATGTCATTTCTAATCACGAAGACGATTCATATTTTGAAGATTTAAAAAACAGATCTAATTATCTGCAAAAATATTTGAGTATTTAAAGGGATAACCTCACAACAAACAACAAAGACTCTATGAAGAAAGTAGCCATTTTTGGACAAGCCTACAAAAACACAGATCGCCGATATTTCGATATCCTAATTGAAAACTTAAATAAATTCAATATTGAAATTATCATAGAAAAAGATTTTGTAACAATCTTAAACGACCTTGGAGTTCAAAACTTAAATTACAAAACGTTTCAGCAGAACAAAGATCTCGATAGTTCTTTTGATTTACTTTTTACTTTAGGAGGTGATGGAACAATATTGAATGCCGCTACCTTGGTTAAAGATTTAAAAATTCCTATTTTAGGAATAAATACTGGTAGATTGGGGTTTCTAGCAACTGTTAAAAAGAAAGAAATTGAAAACACAATTAAATCTTTAATTGCCAAAGAATATACTATACAGGAGAGAGCTGTTCTGCAAATAGCAAGTAATGACCCTAATATAAATTTTAACGGCATTAACTTTGCGCTAAATGAAGTTACAATTGCTCGTAAAAATTCAACTTCTATGATTCGTGTAGAAGCCTACTTAAACGACGAATACTTGACGACCTACTGGTCTGACGGTCTTGTAGTTTCTACACCTACAGGATCTACTGGTTACTCATTGAGCTGTCATGGTCCTATTATCATGCCAGAGTCTAATAATTTTGTTTTAACACCGATTTCCCCCCATAATTTAAGTGCTAGACCTTTGGTAGTTCCTGATCAAACAGAAATTAAATTAAAAATCATCGGCAGAGAAAAAGAATTCTTTTTATCACTAGACTCTAGGGTATTTACCGCTCCGTTTGAAATTGAGTTGACCTTAACAAAAGCTGATTTTGCTATAAAAATCATACAACTCAACCAACAAACATTTATTAGAACCCTAAGAGAGAAGTTGTTTTGGGGTCAAGATAAAAGAAATTATACATCTTAGTATCAATAAAACATAGTTTATTCCATAAGATACAATAAATCAATTTCATTTTAGTTAATAAAAGAAGATAGATTAGCTATCAAAACGAATTGAAATAATTATATTTGCATGCTATTTTTAAATATGAAGGAAAAGATAATAGTTTTAGTACTTATTTGGTTTACAACCAATTCACATGCCCAGCTTCACGAATTTGGGACTACTCTTGGAGGCAGTAATTATGTTGGTGATATTGGCTCATCTATGTTAATTCGACCTAATGCTCCTGCTGTAGGATTAATCTACAAATACAATAGAAACCCTAGGATTTCTTATAGAATATCGTATACTTCAATGAAAATAATAGCAAACAATTCCGAATCTAAAAACGAGGTCATGCAACAATTTGACACTCCATTAAACAAAACAATAAGAGAACTAACTGCTGGAATTGATTTCAATTTTTCAGAATACCAAATATCCCATTGGAAAAAAGCGCATACTCCATATTTAATATTTGAATTAGCAGCCTTTTATTATAAAAAAGCTGAGGGCACAGCAGAAAACTATTCCTACAAATCTCAATTAGGAATTGCAATACCATTTGGAACTGGTTACAAAGCCCAAATTTTCAATAATATTATTTTAGGCTTTGAGGTTAGAATCCGATATACATTTACTGATGACTTAGATGATAGCTTGTTTTACAAAAACGAAATACTAAAAGACCACCCTGAAAACGCAAAATTCGGAGACCCAAACACAAACGATTGGTATGCCTTTACTGGATTTACAATCACCTATACTTTTGGTAAGCCTTTATATTACTCAACGAAACGACGCTAATGAATTATTTAGAACAGATAGACTCAAATAACATTCCACAACATGTTGCAATAATCATGGATGGTAATGGACGATGGGCCAAACAACAAGGTATGAACCGAATTTTCGGACATAGAAATGCATTAACTGCCATACGAGAATCTGTAGAAGCTGCAAATAATATTGGAACAAAAGCTATAACTTTTTATGCTTTTTCAACAGAAAACTGGAAGCGTCCTAAATTTGAAGTAAACGCTCTTATGAGACTACTTGTTAGAACCTTAAAAAAAAATCTTCCAGAATTTCAAAAAAACGGAATACAAGTAAAAGCAATAGGAAATCTTAATAGACTTCCTAAAAGAGCACAAAACACATTAAACAAAATAATTGAAGCAACTAAAACAAATACAACGATTATTATTACATTTGCCTTAAGTTATGGATCGAGGGAAGAAATTGTGAATGCAGTAAAAAACATATCAGAAAAAATTGTTAATAATGAACTGTCCATCGAAGATATTGATGAAAAAATTATTAATAGTCATTTATATACAGTTTCTTTGCCCGAAGTTGACCTAGTTATCAGAACAAGTGGAGAACAGCGTATAAGTAATTTTCTTTTATGGCAAATTGCATATGCAGAGTTTCATTTTACTGAAGTTCTTTGGCCTGACTTTAGAAAAAACGATTTTTATAAAGCTGTAATTGAATATCAAAATAGAGAACGACGCTTTGGAAAAACAAGCGAACAAATAGAAAACTTAAATGAATAATATTAAAATCGCAACTCTTTTTTTGAGTTTTGTGCTACGCACCAACGTAGCCATATCTCAAAAAACAGAATCTTCTGCAGCAAGCTCTCCAACACCTTTTGAAAGTGGTAAAGAATATACTTTAGGTGAAATTTCTGTAACTGGCGCCCAACAATTTAGTGAGCAATCTGTAAAGGTATACTCAGGTTTAAAAACGGGCCAAACAATAAAAATTCCTGGAGACAAACTATCAAGTGCTATAAAAAAACTATATGGAACCAAACGTTTTAGTTCTGTTGAAGTTTTCATCTCTAAAATAGAAGGAACCACAGCCTATCTAGAATTTAAAGTTGTAGAATTACCCCAAATTAGTAGTATTACGATTACTGGTATTAAGAAATCAAAAGCAAAAGATCTTAGAGAAGACGCTGACATAAATAAAGGTGACATGCTTACCGATAACCTTATGGTAACGACCAAAAATTATTTCAGAAAAACGTATACCGATAAAGGGTATTTAAAGACTAAGGTTAATCTTAATACTCGGCGAGACACTACGGAAGGTAACGCTATGGATCTTTTAATTAAAATTGATAGAGGAAGTAAAATAAAGATTAAAGAAATTACATTTAAAGGAAACAAAGACGTTAGTGATGCAAAACTTAGATCTTATTTAAAAGACACCAAAAGAAAATTTTGGGGACGTTTTTGGAAATCATCCAAATACATTAAAGAAAAATACAAAGTAGATTTACAAAATTTATTGGACAAATACAGCGAATTGGGATACAGAGATGCCCGCATAGTTTCTGATAGTATTATTTGGAATGACAATGATAAAACTATCAATTTAGAAATATCTCTTGAAGAAGGAAAACGATACTATTTTGGAAATATTAACTTTTTAGGAAACAGCCGCTACCCAACAGCTCATTTACATAGATATTTACGTCTTCAAAAAGGAGATGTTTACGATTCAAAATTATTAAATGAAAGGGTTAATGGAGATGGTTCACCTGACTCGCAAGACATAGGATCATTATACCAAAATAGTGGATATTTATTTTCAACGGTGAATGTGGTTGAAACTAGAGTAGATAATAATGAGATTTCTGTAGAAATTAGAATCAATGAAGATGAAATTGCAACCATTAGAGATGTTTCTGTTTCAGGGAATGAGGTAACTAATGACTTTGTAATTTATCGAGAACTAAGAACGAAACCTGGAGACCTTTACAGTAAAGAGAATATCATACGTACTATTCGTGAAATTTCACAACTTGGATTTTTTGACGCAGAAAATGTAACACCTGATTTAATACCTAATTATAACGACAAAACGGTTGATATTGATTATTTAGTTGTCAAAAAAGGATCTAGTCAGATTGAACTTCAAGGAGGTTATGGAGGCGGATCATTTATCGGAACCATAGGACTGTCATTTAACAACTTCTCTATTAAAAATATTTTTAACGCAAAAGAATACAAACCACTACCAATGGGAGATGGTCAAGCTTTATCTTTAAGGTTACAAATGAGTAGATATTATAGCACACACAGTTTTTCCTTTACAGAACCCTGGTTAGGAGGCAAAAAACCGAAGTCCCTATCATTCTCAATTTACAATTCAAGACAATATCAAGTTGACTACAGTACAAACGATGTAGATAAAAGCCAGAGATTAAATATTTTTGGAGTTACCGTAGGTCTTGGTCAGAGATTGACCTGGCCAGATGATTTCTTTACCCTAAGTCAAGCCATCAGTTTTAAACAATATGACATAAACCAATATCAACTTGGTTTGTTAAACTTCGAAGATGGAACGGGTACTTCTAACAACTTATCTTATAGTATTACCCTAGCAAGAAATTCATCTGGACCGAGTATGATTTTCCCAACTACAGGATCTGAATTTAGTATTTCAGCTAAATTTACTCTTCCTTATTCATTTATTAGCAATACTGATTTTGCTAGTTTAGAAGATGACCCAGCATACTTAGAACCATCTTATGATTACAACGGTAATTATCTTGGAATGGTACCTATTGAAGGGAGAATAAATGAAGAAAAATACAAATGGTTGGAATATTATAAATTCTCATATAACTCTAAATGGTATACAAAACTAATTGGTAAATCTGTTTTAATGACTAAAATAGATTTTGGATATTTAGGATATTATAATAAAGATTTAGAGGATATGCCTTTTGAAAGATACTATGTAGGAGGTGATGGATTGCAACAGAGCCAGTTTGACGGTAGAGAAATTGTAGGTTTAAGAGGATATGAAAACTCTAGTTTATCAAGCTCTAATGGAGGAACTATCTATAACAAGTTTACAATGGAAGTTAGATATCCAATTACATTAAAACCTTCAGCCTCTATTTATGTATTAGGATTTATTGAAGCTGGTAACTCTTATGATGACTTTAAGACATATAATCCTTTTGACGTAAAAAGATCTGCTGGGATAGGCGTTAGAATATTTATGCCTGCATTTGGACTTTTAGGTATTGATTTTGCAAATGGTTTCGATCCTATTCCAGGAAGTTTTGAAAACTCTGGATGGCAAACGCACTTTATTATTGGACAACAATTCTAAATTCTTATATTTGCTTCTAAGAAAAATCACGTTAAATAATGTTAAAAAAAATTTCCATATTAATCATTTTCTTAAGTTGTACTTGTTACGGTCAAAGACCACAAACAATTGCTTATATAGATATGGAATATATATTACAAAATATCCCAGACTACAATAAGGCTCAATTAGAATTAGATTCCAAAGCGTCTCAATGGAAAATTATTATTGAAGAATTTGAAACTGAAATAAAAAACATGAAATCTGACTTAAATGATGAGAAAATTCTTCTTACTGAAGATCTAATTATAGAAAGACGAGAAGATATTGAAATTAAGGAAAAAGAACTTTCGCAATTGAGAGCAAGTTATTTTGGTACATACGGTACGTACTTTGAAATGAGAAAACAGTTGGTCCAACCAATTCAAGATGAAGTTTACAGTGCAATTCAGCAAATTGTAGCTAAAAAGAATTACGACTTTGTATTTGACAAAACAAGTGATTTAACAATGTTGTTTGCAAATCCTAAATACGATATTAGTAAAGTTGTTATTTCTTACATCACTAAAAGTGAAAAAGAAAGAAAAAGAGAAGAAGAAAAACTTAAAAAAGAAAATTCTAAACAAGATCGAGAAAAAAGAATCGAAGAACAAAAAATAAAAAGAGCTGAGCGAGAAAGCAAGGTAATACACAGATAAACAACCAAAGAAATAAATATTAAAAAAACAAAAGATGAAACATTTTAAAACTTTATTAGCAGCTGTAGTAATAACACTAGGTATGAGTACATTTACCCAAGCGCAAAAAGTAGCTCATATTAATTTTGAAGAAATCGTGTCTAAAATGCCTGAAACATTAAAGTTACAAGCTGATTTAGAAAAACTAGGGAAGACTTACGGTGAAGAAATTACAAGCGCACAAAAAGCCTTAAAAGCTAAAATAGACAAATATACAGCTGAGGAAGTTTCTCAAACGACCGCTCAAAATGAAGCTAGAATTAAAGAGGTTCAAGCTGACCAAGGAAGAATTCAACAATTGCAACAAGTAGCACAACAAGAATTACAACAAAAAGAAAAATCTGCTTTAGAACCAATAATTAAAAAAGCACAAGATGCAATTAAAACGATTGCTGAGACTAAAGGATTCGAATATGTTTTAGATTCAAAAGCATTAATTGTATCTGAAGGTGAAGATCTTGGTCCTGCTGTAAAAACTAAATTAGGTATTCAGTAAAAAACTACCTATTTAACTTCAAGCTCGTTATTCAAAAGAATAACGAGCTTTTTTATTATTTTTTTTCCATTTAAATTCAATATAAAAAATATTATTTTTCATGAATACAAACCCAATAGGCATATTTGATTCTGGAGTTGGTGGCCTTTCTATCTGGAAAGAAATCACAACGTTACTTCCAGATGAAAGTACTATCTATCTGGCTGATAGTGCAAACGCACCTTATGGAGACAAAACTCAAGAGGAAATTATTGAACTTTGTATAAAAAACACAGAAAAACTCATTAGTTTGGACTGTAAAATAATTGTAGTTGCCTGTAATACAGCAACTACAAATGCCATAAATATTTTACGTAAAAAATACACCATCCCGTTTATCGGTATTGAACCAGCAATCAAACCTGCTAGACTTCAAACTAAAACGAACTCCATTGGTATACTTGCAACCAAAGGAACTCTTAACAGTTTATTATTTGCTCAAACAGCAAACAAATATATGGATGGTATTAAAATTATTGAAATAGAAGGTAAAGGTCTTGTTTCTTTAATCGAAACAGGAAAAATTCACAGTCCAGAAATGACGCATTTATTGTATCAATACATCCATCCAATACTTCAAAATAATATTGATTGTTTGGTTTTGGGCTGTACGCATTATCCGTTTCTAATTCCACAAATAAAAAAGATCACTGGAGACACAATAAACATAATTGATTCTGGTCGTGCTATTGCTAAACAAACCAAAGCCATATTAATATCACAAAACACCTCGAACAACATTTCGAATTCATCACCCGCACATAAAATATATTCCAATTTGAATACTGAAATTATCAAAACTTTATTAAATAATCACTCTTTAAATTTTGACTTAATCCTAGAAAAGTTTTAAAAAAGATTGACAAGAAAATATTAATAAAAAGAATAGAAAAAACGATTAAGAAATGTTTGTTTTCTTAATCGTTTTTATGATTACCTGTAGAGAACTACTTTTCAAAATTCTAAAAACATAGCTCCTTTTTTGTCATTAAAACTCTTATCCATTCATAGAGATAAGAAACTCTTCATTATTCAATGAGTATTTAACTTTGTCGTTAATAAACTCCATAGCTTCAATAGGATTCATATCCGCTAAATATTTTCTAAGCACCCACATACGTTGTACTGATTTTGCATCAAACAATAAATCATCTCTACGCGTACTAGATTTTATCAAATCAATTGCAGGGTAAATTCTACGATTAGAAATATTTCTATCTAACTGAAGTTCCATATTACCTGTTCCTTTGAATTCTTCAAAAATAACCTCATCCATTTTTGAACCTGTTTCAGTAAGAGCTGTAGCAATAATCGTAAGCGAACCACCATTTTCAATATTTCTAGCAGCACCAAAGAAGCGTTTGGGTTTATGCAAAGCATTTGCATCGATTCCTCCAGATAATATTTTACCAGAAGCTGGAGCAACTGTATTATATGCTCTAGCCAAACGTGTTATTGAATCTAACAATATCACAACATCATGACCACATTCAACTAGCCTTTTAGCTTTCTCTAAAACGATATTTGCAACTTTAACATGTTTTTCCGCAGGCTCATCAAAAGTAGAAGCAACAACCTCTCCTTTTACACTACGCTGCATATCTGTAACCTCTTCAGGTCTTTCATCTATCAATAAAACAATTTGATACACTTCAGGATGATTCTCTGCAATAGATTTTGCAATATCTTTAAGCAACATCGTTTTACCAGTTTTTGGCTGTGCAACAATCATACCTCTTTGCCCTTTCCCTATTGGAGCAAATAAATCCATAATTCTAGTAGATAAAGTTTTCCTTTTATCTACTAAATTAAATTTTTCATCTGGGAACAGTGGTGTTAGGTGTTCAAAAGAAACTCTATCTCTTACTACGTTCGGATTTAAGCCATTTATTTTTGAAACTCTAATTAATGGAAAATATTTTTCCCCTTCTTTCGGAGGTCTTACATTACCCAACACAGTATCCCCAGTCTTTAATCCAAATAATTTAATTTGAGATTGACTTACATAAATATCATCAGGAGACGACAGGTAATTATAATCCGAAGACCTTAAGAAACCGTAACCATCAGGCATCATTTCTAAAACTCCTTCACTTTCTATAATACCATCAAACTCATAATCTGGATCTCTAAATTTTGTAGTACTCTTATTGTGGTTTTTTTCTTTATTCTGTTGATTTTTATGTTGAGGAACCTTCTTGTGATTTGCTTTTTGGTTTTGATTTTGATTTGGGTTTTGATTTGGGTTTTGATTTGGATTTTGAGGATGTCTGTTTTTAGCATCTTTATTCCTTTGTTGAGGAGCATTAGCTTTCGGTCTTTCCTCTTTTGTTTTCAATTCATCAGTGCTTTTGGACACGACATTCACTTTTGTTGACTCCGATTTCTCATCTCTCTTAATAGGTTTAGATACTTTTGCAACAAGCTTTTCTTCTTTTTTTTCTAATTCCTCAACGGGTTCCTTCTTAATAATCTTTACTTGCTGTCTAACAGGAGGTTTAGACACAATGACAGTGTCTTTGGATTCAGGTTTATCAACTCTGACTCTTTTTTTTCGAGGAGTCGTAGATTTATCTACTATAACTTTAACAGTAGTCTCTTTAGCTCCTGCTGAAGCTTGAGCATCTAAAATTTGATAAACTAAATCTATTTTCTTTAATTTACTCGTTTTTTTTAATCCAGTTTCTTTGGCGATAGCCTGTAACTCAACAAGAGTTTTACTCTTGAGTTGTGAAATTTCAAACATGTTACTAAGTGTATAATTAATTGATCTTCTCTAGTTAATAATTACAGGAAGAAGTGCGAAATGATTTTTGTGATTACTTAAAATACTATATATTTTGCTGAGTACAAAACAAACAATTTTATATTGCTATTACGCAAATATATGATAATATTTATAAATCCCCTATTTAAAGGATAAAAATGCAATAAATTAATTTAGATAATCAAATAATGCAAGATATTATTTATCAATTAAGTAAAATAAAACCAATAAGACAACTGTACTTTATTAGAAATTTATTGAAATTTCAACATAGAAAGCATACTTTTGCTTTTTAACGAATAATTAATGATACAACGTATACAATCAATTTATTTACTACTATCTGCATTAGTTTCTGGTGTTTTAGTGTTCCTAATCTCTTTTTGGATAACTGAAAACCAAGAAACTATCAACGTTTTAGGTTTGATAAATGATGAACGTTTTTTAATAAAATCTATCGGAATTGGATTTTTAATCTCAAGTGCTTTGTCATTTTTGTCAATTTTTTTATTTAAAAACAGACAAAATCAATTTGTACTAGGACGAATAAACATTCTGATTAACTTCTATTTATTAGGAGTCTTGTTAATTGAATCTCTAAATTTACCTGGAGAAACTACTGTTTCTGTGAAAGGTATTGGGGTTTTTCTTCCAATAATCGTTGTTGTTTTTCTTGCCATGGCAAACAAAGCAATTAAAAAGGATGAAAATCTCGTAAAATCTGTAGATCGATTGCGATAACCCTAACATCTTAGTTTATTTATGCGAAAAAAACCCAAAGTATTACTTTGGGTTTTTTAAATTAAAACACTATTAATCTCTACTCTTAAATATCCTAATTCCCTACTAAAAACTCCCCCACTTTATAGAGAGCTTCTAATTTGGCGCTTTTACTAAAAAAAAACCAATATTAAATCCCCCTCCCTATCGCCTATAGAGCAACTACTTAAATAAAATAACTGAGTTAGTCATTTAGTTTCTGTATCTTAGTATCATTAAATATAACAGATATGGATGTTTTTCAAGGTCAAAATATACTGAGTTTTATAAAAGAATTACCAAATGATGAAGCTTGTAAGGCTTATTTAGCCAAAATAAAA
>NZ_JBAHZZ010000170.1:0-9171 GCF_037132785.1 Flavicella sp.
CCTCGATTTATCATTTTTATGGCATCCCTTCGTATAATTTCTCTTTCTTGATCGGACACGCTTCGTAAGTCTGTTTTTTCCATCAATAAAGATACAAAAAAATATATTAATTAAAGAACTATTGGTTCTGAGTTAATATGATGGCTGATTATTTACTTCAGCATAAAACACCTGTCAAAAAAAGATATTCTCCTTTGGAAATAATTACAAAGGAGAATATGGAATGGTAGTGTAGCTAGACTAAAGTTCTTTCAAAACGACTTTTATCAGCCTCGCAAACGTTACAGGTGTAAGTTGTGGGTAGGTCGTCAAAATTGGTGTTAGGAGGGATGTTTGCAGTAGTATCTCCGTAGGTGCTGTCATAGATTGTTAAGCAATCAGAACATTGGTGTACTTCCGTATTTTTTAAAACTTCTTTGTTGATGTTTTTTTCTATTTTGTCCTTTGGTACGTCTCCAAGTTGATTGAAATACATTTTACTCAATTCCATTAACAATCCTGGTAGCTCTATCTTGTCAATATCCTGTGCATATACAATATAATTTTGCGTATTTGGATCAAAGTTTTTAGAGTAAAGAACGTTAAATGTTGGTCTCACTTGAAAATTTTTAACGATATCAGGTGTTTTGTTTTTTTCGACCATCGCTGTTGTAAAATAAGCCTTATTGTCTCTGTAATTGCTTATACCAAAAGTCATTCCATAGGTGCTAATATCGTTCTGATCAAAGCTTTTTACAATAAACTCTTTAAGACTTAAAGCATCGTTGTCTGCAAGCGGAATGTGCCAGTTCATTTCTAAGGAAGAATGTCTTACATTAATCCCTCGTTTTCCTAGGAATTTTTCAAGTGTTAACTTGTCTTCTTGATAAATTCCTTTGACTATGAAAGACTTCCATGAAGTAATACAGATTTTCCCGACTTTATGATCCAAACAAAAATCTGAAAAATCTTTTAAGAAATTTAAATCGTATTTGTTGTTTCTCCAGTACAAACCAAGCCAATATCTGTTGATACCCATTTTATTCATTCCTTCATAATAAGGGAAAGGCTCAAAAGGTATATATAGCTCTTTTTCTATAGTTCTGTTATTGGTTTCAAGGTTTGCATTCACCAAGTCAAATAATTCTTGTATATCATCGGCATCTGAATAAATATCTTCAATCTCTTTAGAAATTTTATGTATGTCAAATGTAAAGATTAGGACAGGGTAATATACCGATTCCTCCCAGTGTGGTAATTTTAAATTTAAATACCAATAATCTTCATGTTCAGAAGCTATAAAGTTTAGCTCTCCGCTAAACAAAGGAACCAATTGTTGCTTAGGATCTGTTATGTTTATTTTTAATTTAGGACTGTGTCTGAAATTTTCTAATATATATAAATATTTAGCACCATTTAGCCAAGGTGTATTTTTGAAAATATCAGATGACACGTAAGAACAGACGATGTTCTGGGAAGAAGAATCAGAAGCCGTTCCCATAGTAAGATCTGAGTATTGTTCTAGGATTTCTTTGTCTGATTCTTTTATAGGAAAGTTAATGTCTTGGCGTGAACCAAAAGATAGTTCGGTTAAGTCCAAAGCTTCTGCAAGTTCAATTACTCTTTTCAATTCACTTGGTGATAAAACTCCTCCCTTTATGAAAATGCGTTGTAATCCGTTTGTCATGATTCTTTTTTTTAGTTGACTTAAGCCAATTGTGTTTTTTTGTGTTCTATTAAAATATCTCTTACTTCTGGTTTACAGCTTCCACAACCTAAACCAGCACCAGTAGATTTACATAAATCAGTAAATTTTGTACAGCCTTTGTCAATAGCATCCTTAAGATTCCCTTCTCCTACCTGACTACAAGAACAAATTAATCTACCTAAAACAGGAACTGCAGTGTTTTGCCCTCTTAAAAGTTCTTCTCTTTTATCTGATAATTCAGTTTTATCTTCAATTAAGCTTTTGAATTCGGCAAATTCGCTTTTGTCTCCCATCATCACAGCACCTACTAGTCTGTCATCTTTTACGATACAGCGTTTGTAGAAACGTTTGCTAACATCCATCAACAGAATTTCTTGATAAGAAGTATCACTTTCAGGATATTCAATATTTCCAATACTGCAAAGATCTAAATCTTCAAATTTTAAAATATTCATAAGAACAGAACCTTTGTAGATGCTATTCAAATCACCTAATATATATTTGGCAGCAATATCTGCCTGTTGTTCTGCCGCAGAAGTAATTCCGAATAAAAAATTATTGAATTGTGCAATTTCTCCCATGGCAAAAATTGCAGGGTCGCTTGTTTGTAAATATTGATTGACAACAACACCTCTTTGGGTCTGTAGCTTACATGAGCGAGCAAGTTCTATATTTGGAATGGTTCCAATAGCATAAACAATTGCGTTTGCTGTAATGGTTTTTCCTGTTTTAAGATTGATAGAAAGTGAATTGATTTCATTATCTTCAAAAACAGTATTTACTTCATTATCGAAATATATTTGAATTCCTCTTTCTTGTACATCTTGTGCCAAGAGTCCACTGGCAACTCGATCCAATTGACGTTCCATTAATCTAGACGCACGTTGAACGATGGTAATATTTACACTGCGTTTATTAAGAGCTGCAGCAAGTTCTAAGCCTAGCAGACCTCCACCAACAATTACAACATGTTGTTCGTTTAATGGCAATCCCGTTTGGTCTAAATAATTTTTAAGACCATCAGCATCAGCTTTATTTCTCATGGTAAATCGCCCGGGTAAATCTAGTTGAGCGTCTTGAGGAATAAAGGCTCTACTTCCTGTTGCCAAAACAAGTAAATCGTAAGAATGTATGTTGCCGTGATTGTCTGTTATTAATTTGTTTTCTTTATCAATTGAATTAATAGAAGTGCTAGCGTGCATTTTTATATTCAATTTTTCAAGTTCTCCTTTTTTAATTTTTTGAAGTTCTTCCCAAGTCATCTCCTCACTTACATACTCTGGCAAAAGTACTCTGTTGTAAAAAGGAGTAGATTCTAAAGAGAATACTTCTAAATCGTCTATTTCATTGTTCTCTCTGTATGTTTGAACAAATCTATATGCAGCGGCACCTCCACCAACAATGCATATTTTTTCTTTTTCTTTTGTGTATTTTACAACTTCAACGGCACAGTATTTAAAATCTGGTTGTTTTGAGTCCGGATCGATTAAATTATTTGTTAAGTTATTGGCTCTGCCATGAGGACTATCTAATATTTTCCCAAAATGCATTGGCATAAATACAACACCTGAATGGATGTCAAAATTAATTTGTACGGTAACTCTAACTTCTCCTCTTGGATTTTTGACTACGACAATATCGCCTTCCTTAAGGTTTCTTTTATGCGCATCCACACCATTTATTTCAAGATATGGTTTTTCAATATGGGAAAGTAAACGTTGAACTTTTCCAGTTTTTGTTCGAGTATGCCATTGATCTCTTATTCTACCAGTATTTAAAATAAGAGGGAATTTTGAAGATGTTTTTTCTGATTTGTTTTCGGTATTAACGGGTACGTTAAATGAGGCTTTACCAGTTGCGGTATCAAATTTATGATCTGTATATAGTCGTGGTGTGCCATTGTGTTTTGAATATGGAACAGGCCATTGCATAGATCCTTCGTTTATCAATCGAGTATGAGATAGACCTGAAACATCAATATTGGTTCCTTTAGTAAGTAAACAGTGTTCGTCATAGACTTCACTTACATTTTTGTAATTAAAACCTCGAAAACCCATCTTTTGTGCAAATTTCCAGAGTATTTCAGCATCTGGTAATGCCTCTCCAGGGGCGTCAATTCCTTTTGGTAAGTAACTAATTCGTCTTTCTGAATTAGTCATCGTTCCTTCTTTTTCTAACCAGCCAGCTGCGGGTAGTAGTAAATCTGCAAACTCTGCAGTTTCAGAATTATGTGAGATGTCTTGGACAACAACGAAATTTGCTTTTTTCAAAGCACGTTCAATCTTGTTAGAATCTGGTAGACTCACTACGGGGTTTGTACAAATAATCCATATTGCCTTTAGTTTTCCGCTATCTAAAGCGTCAAACATTTCGGTAGCAGTTAAGCCTGGTTTGTCTGATACTGGTCCTGAGCCCCAAAATTCTGCAACTTCCTGTCTGTCTTTCGGGTCTGCTAAGTTTTTGTGAGCTGCCAACATGTTTGCCATTCCTCCTACTTCTCTTCCTCCCATTGCATTAGGTTGACCAGTTAAGGAAAAAGGTCCTGATCCAGGTTTGCCTATATGTCCAGTAAGAAGTGATATGTTTAACAAAGAAACATTTTTGTCAACTCCAATAACGCTTTGATTTAATCCCATGGTCCACATAGAAATAAAATTTTTTGCTTTTCCAATGTATTGAGTAGCTAATTTTAGATCTGACAGTGAAATTCCACAGATTTTAGCAGCATCAGCCAAAGAGGTTTCGGAAACAGCTTTTTTAAGAGCCTCGTAATTGTCAGTGTGTTCTCTTATGAATTTTGAATCAATTCTTTTTTTGTCGATTAATCTTTTTGCAATTGCATTATTTAATACAACATCTGTTCCTGGTAAAATTTGTAAATGCAAATCTGCAATTGCACAAGTTTGTGTTTTACGAGGGTCCACAACAATAATCTTTGTGTTTGGATTTTTTTCTTTATGTTTTTCTAATCTCCTAAACAGAATTGGGTGACACCAAGCAGGGTTTGCACCTGAGATAAGGAAAGTGTCGGCCAATTCAATATCATCATAAGCAATAGGGACATTGTCGTCACCTAAAGTTTTTTTATAACCTACAACTGCAGAGCTCATACATAAACGCGAATTTGTGTCTATGTTATTTGTGCCAATAAAACCTTTGGTTAGTTTGTTGGCTAAATAATATTCTTCTGTTAAACATTGACCGGAAATATAAAATGCAACACTATCTGGTCCGTGTTTTTTTATGATACTTTTAAAAACAGCAGCTGCTCTATCTAGAGCAGTATCCCAAGTAACTTTTTTCATAGGATGGTTTTTACTCCATCTCATTTCTGGGTGTAATATTCTGTCAGATATATCTTGTGCTACATAATGTAGGTTCATTCCTTTTGAACAAAGCATACCCTTGTTTGTTGGATGCTCTGGGTCTCCTTTTACATTTAAAGTACCATCGTGATTTTTATCTACAATAATTCCACAGCCTACTCCACAATAAGAACAGGTAGTTTTATAGGATTTTGATATTGACATAAATATGTTTTTTCTCCATTTAGAACATCTACAAATGTAGATGTTGCAATTGTAAACAATTGCATTAGGTTTCGATAATTATTTAACTAGGGCAAAGTTACGATATTACGTAGTGGTACGTAGCATGCTACGTAATTTTTACGTAAATCTGAATACCTGACTAATTCCTTGTTAGTATTATGACGAAAAACAGGGTTTGTTGTTAAAATCCTAATTCTCGAGCTTTTGAAGATAGCTCTATTAAGTTTTTTACGTTTAATTTCTTCATCAGATTAAACCTATGAGTTTCAATAGTGCGTTTGCTTTTTCCTAAACTATTAGATATCTCAGTATTTGTTTTTCCAGATAAGATGAACTGTAGGATTTCAACTTCTTTTTTTGTTAATCCATGTGTACTTGATATTATTGGAGTCTTTTTAGGTGTGCTATTTGAGTTTTGAAGGTAATTGGATACGATTACATTAGAAATGTCGCCGCTAAAATATTTACCTCCTCTAAAAATGATATTGATAGCCTTAATAAATTCAAGTTTTCCTGTGTCTTTTAGCAGATAGCCACTGGCTCCAGCTTTGATTGATTTAAGGATGTACTCATCGGAATCGTGCATAGATAGTACGATTGATTTAGTGTTAGGAGAGTAAAGATGTAAATTCCCAACAGCTTCAATTCCATCCATGATTGGCATTCTAACATCTATAATTAGAAGATCTGGTTTTAGTTCTTTTGCAAATTCCAGAGCCTCTTGTCCATTGGATGCTTCTCCAATTACTTCAAGTGATTCTTCTTCTTCCAATAAAGATTTTATTCCATTTCTTACTAATAGATGGTCGTCTGCTAAAAGGATTTTAATTGTTTTATTCACTGTTGTTAAATTTTATTTCTATCACAAAGATAAGGGAACTTCTTAGTCTTTTATATGATAATACGTATAAATTTAAGTAGTTGTATTGTCTTGATATAGTTATGATGATTATCTGATATTGTCTTAGGTCTTGTTTTGCTGCTGTTTCTGTGGTCTGTTGTATTGTGTTTTGGTTTTACAAGCTAAATTTATAAGTGATTTTAGTGATAAAGATTACTTTTTTTAAGTCTTCCAATGTGCTTTTTGGCAGGTTAAATATGCTTGCTGTCGCAGAAAACTACGTAAAAACACTTAGTTTTGTTGCTTTTGTTTTTCCTGAGAGTTAGTTCAATTAAAAGTAAAAAAAAGAACAGCATTAAGTCTTATGAAATTGAATTTGGTTAGTTTTATAAATCATTTTGCATTCATTATTGTTTTGCTGTATTGTTCCCAAAAGAAAACTAAAAAATTGTTTATCCAGCTATAAAAGTACATCTTTAGGACGCGATTGATAAATAATGTAAAACCCCATTTATATTGAATTTCGTTTTTTTATTTTAGTCTTGTAGCTCATTAAGTCTGAAATACCGTCAAGTAATGAACCCGTAGGGCAGAGGAGTCTACACCAAATCATTGGATATATCATTGTTATTAAAATTGTAATTAGTGAAACAATAAACCAAACACCTATAGTGCTCCATCCAAATAAGTCTGGAAACAATTCAAAATTACTCCAGTTTCTCATGCCCAGTAGAACACCCGTAAGTAAAACAATTGTAATTGTAGCTCTTATTCGTTTTATCCATTTATTAGATATGAAAAAATTTCGTCTTGTTTTCTTTGGGTTTATACGCATTATTAATCTTTGTACGTTTCCAAACGGACAGACATATTTACAGTATGTATTCTTACCCCATATAGCTCCTAGTAAAACAAAAAGGGAATACAATCCTACAAAAGAAGAAATGGAGGTGCCTACAAATGGATGAATAAATGAGATGTATGTAAAAGAATTGTTGAGAAAAAAACCGATGTATAAAACAGACAACAAGCTCAAAATTACAATAGTTTTTTTTGATTTCTTAATTTTCTTTTGAAAAGCAAAAAGAAACATAAAAAAAATGACTGTAATATGCCATATCCAAGTACTATTTAGAATGGCTTCTAAACTAAATAAATTAACTTCATCAACATCAGTATAATTAGAAATAGGATATGGAATTCCTTGTTTGATCAATTGAGAAACGGTATTTGCAATGGCTTCTGATGTTAGAGTTGCGCCAGTTATAGCATCAATTTGTTGTTCTCCATTTGTGATTGTAATTTTCTTAAACTGCTCATAAAACCCTGCTTTTTTAATGTCAGATAAATAGCTTTGGGTTTCTTTAGATGAAATATGTTCCACTTGTTTTAAAAAACCATTTTCGTCTATAATAATGCCAACATTTATTTCGCCTGCGTATCCTCTAATATTTTTAACAATGTCTGTGCTCTCTAGATAAATTGATTTATTCCCATTAATTGTCACATAATACATATCTAATGAAGGGTGTATTTGCGCAATTTCATTTTTATTAGAAAATCTAATAGCATGCTCTAAAATTTTTGCTGCTAACTCTTTTGATAATCCTGGGCTGTTTTGTGCACTAGCAATAAAACCCCAGTTTAAACGAGGTTTTTTCTTGTCAAGAATTAACCCAAAGCCAAAGATATTACCTTCTTCAAAAGTGATGGTGTTAAAAGAAGTCTGACTACTTTTTTTATCAACTCCGTCACTCCCTACCATTACGGGTTTAGAAAATTTGGTTTCGATAGTTTCAATACTGATTACTTCTAATGTTTGCAATAAGGGACCATTAATCCAAAAGTAAAGGAAGGTTATTGAAACAAATAAAGTCGCAATAATATTCCTTGATTCTTGTTTTAAAAAAAGGAAACTAGAATTCATTTGTCTTATAAACTTTCAGCAATTTTATTAGAGATATCTATAACCCATTTATTCAAATTAGCATCGGGTAAAATAGCATCTTGGATATATAGTACATTTCCTGAAACCTGATCAACTGCTTTTTGAATGATTTTTTCTTGGAAATATGGGTCGTTTCCAACTAAAATAGGAATAACAATAACGTTATCCTCTAGTTCCATCAATTGTTCAATTCCTTCAACTGTTGGGTCAATAGAGTATCCAACCAGATGGCCGCACCAAGAATAAGCAATACTCTCATGGCCCGTTTTTATTTTAAGATATTTTCCGATGTCATCAACCATTTCTTCCCATTGTTGGTTGTATTGTGCATCTCCATAGGCAACTAATAGTACTCCTTCGTTTTCTGCATCTTTACTTAATGCCTTTACTCTTCTTTCGACATTCTTTTTTAAGATGGTAGAATAATCTAATGGTGGAGTAATTATTACTCTAGCTTTTGCTTTGTACACTTCAATTTTTTCTTTACCTATCATATAATCCTTTGATTTTGGGTCTGAACTAACTCCTAATATTACAGGAATATCATGACTGTAGTGAGAACTTACAGTTAAGAAAATTGGTACAACTATAACTTCATCAAAACCTTCGGCATCAAATTCTTTCATCCGTGTTGCAATGGATGGTTCTGTATATTCCATGAAAGCGGTTGTTACTTTGTCAATTTTTGGATTAGATAATATTTCTTCTTTTACTTGATCTTCTACATCTAGTAACATATTCCTCCAAGATTTAGCAACCGAACCATGATTTACTAATAGGACTCCGATTTTTTTTTCTTCTTTCTCTGATGATTTTTTTTCTTTAGAAGAGGTGCCACAAGAGAATAACATCAATGAGAATACTATGATGAGCACATTATTAAGTTTCTTCATATTAAGTTTTTAGGATTGAAAATATTTTACAAATATATTAATATAATTTAGACTTAATAACGATAAGTATTAAATTTACAGTGTATACACATGCTTTTATTTGAAGGATCAAGACCGTTGCAAGGTACATGACAAAAACAAATATCCAAACTTAGGGTGTAAATCATTGTCTGTTAGCTTATTAAGATGTATATTCAAGCCATGAAACTACAAATAACACCTACTTTTGCAGATAGCATTTGTGATTTACG
>NZ_JBAHZZ010000172.1:0-5354 GCF_037132785.1 Flavicella sp.
TTTTATTTTGGCTAAATAAGCCTTACAAGCTTCATCATTTGGCAGTTCTTTTATAAAACTCAGTATATTTTGACCTTGAAAAACATCCATATCTGTTATAGTTAATGACACTAAGACACAGAAACTAAATGACTAACTCAGAGAATATTAATTTGACTAAAAAATGTAGCTTTTATCTTTCTTGTACGTAAATCACAAATGCTATCTGAAAAAGTAACTGTTCTTTGTAGTTTCATAACTTAAATACACGTCTTAATAAGCTAACAAACAACGACATACAACCTAAGTTTGGATCTTTGTTTTTGTCATGTACCTTGCAACGGTCTTAACTTTTCATAAAAACCGAATTTACACAATTGAATTTTACACAAAAAAAAGATTGCCCAATAATTATAGTTCTATTCTAATTACTGAGCAATCTAAAAATCAATTTAAATCAAAAAAAATTAATCACCAACCTGGGTTTTGTGTTAAATTTGGGTTCAGAATTAACTCATCTAACGGGATTGGTTTTAAATATGCTTTCACATCAAAAGTATAGTTTCCTAAATTTGCAAAAGGTGTAAGATACCCTTCAGCATCTAATTGCGCATTTCCCTCCTCTAATTCTATATTTACTATGCCGTCTGCATAAAAAGCACCTCTAGGAGTGTCTCCATTGAATAAGCTATGAGCTCTCCATCTGTAAAGGTCATCTGCTCTAAATCCTTCTGCCATTAACTCTACAGAACGTTCTCTACGTACTTCATACAAGATGTCGGTTAGCGAATATCCGTAATTTGGCCAGTTTGAATCGGCTGTAATACTTCCTAATGTAATACCTGGCATATTGACACGATTACGTAGCATATTAATAGATTTATCTAAATCTGCTTGTGAAATATCACCTAATTCAGCTTTAGCTTCAGCAAAAATCAATAAAGCTTCGGCATATCGCATAATTATTTTAGACGTTTCTCTAGTAAAATCACTTAAATTCCCATCTATATTCACGTCCCTATATTTTTGTGATTCGTAGCCAGTATTTCCTGAATCAGTTGTAGAAAAATCTGGGTTTTCCCAGGCAAGCTCTGAGCCATCCGTGTCTATTTTAAGCAAATCTCCAGGAACCATAATTGTTGCCGCTAATCTAGGGTCTCTATTGGTTTCAATGGTTGATAAATTTTGGTCTCCAGTATATAACGGACTTGCCGAAATAGGATTTCCATCGCTACATAAATAACTACGAACTGCAAATCTGGTATATCCACAACGATTAGGCCAAGAAGTTTGTAAAACGTTATTAATTCCTAATGCTAGATCATCGTAATCTCTCCATAAAATGACTTCAATATTCCCGCTTAAGCCTATCTGATTGAATAATGATTTGTAATCATTGTGAAGTGAAAATACTCCACTGTCTATTAGCTCTTCAGACGCTTCAGCAGCAATTTGTAAATAACTAGAACCATCAGATCCATCTACACCATGATCGGTTCCAAGATGATACTTTTCCCAAGTGCCTTCATAAAGTGCTACTCTTGACTTTAATAGTAAGGCAGCCTCTTTACTTATACGAGGAGAAGTTGAAATATCTGGAAAGGATTGTAATAAAGAAATAGCAGTGTTTAAATCTGAAAGAATAAAGTCTGCTACTTCATTTCTGGGGTCTCTAGCTTTAAACACTAAATCTAAATTGGTATCATCAAAGTATTGATTAAAAATTGGCAAATCGCCATAGTCCACTAAAAGATCAAAATAGTGATAGGCTCTAAAGAAATACCCTTCACCAATATATTGATTAATTTCAGTTTCTTCACCTTCAGCTTGATCTACATGGGCTAGATACCAATTGGTTTCTCTTATTTCATCCCATTTACCCCAATCACTACCTGAAGCAGAAGTTGGAATGGAATAGTTAAAGCCACTTAGTCGACCGCTAATGTTTTCAGAAGTCAACATGTCTGTACCGCTATCTGGTAAGGCATTAAAACCAAGAGATATTGAACCCCATCCAGGTAGGTCTTGATAAAAAGCATTAACTGCAGTTCTTAAGTCTTCTTCTGTTTTATAAAAGTCGACTTCTGATATTTCATCTAAGGGTGTCATCTCTAAAAAATCATCACAAGATGATAATGATATCACGGTGCTTAGAATAATTAACTTAAATATATATTTCATGATTATGTAATTTAGAATGATAGATTTATTCCTGTTGAAATTAACTTAGATAATGGGTAAGATTGTGCACTACCAGCTACACTAGAAGTAACAATTTCAGGGTCAAAGAACATCAAGTCACTAATAGTAAATAAATTTTCTCCAGTAAGAAATATTCTAATTTTGTTAATTTTATACTTACGTGTAACAGACCTTGGTATAGTATAACCTATTTGTATACTTTTAAGTCTGACATAAGCACCATTTTGGATATAACGATCTACGTTATATCGATAATTTTTATTATTTCTTCCTGTACCATTCATATAAGGTTTAGGGAAATAAGCATCGGTATTTGCACCCAATGGACTTGCAGTGTCTTCAGCTCTAAAATAGTCTAAGTGTTCTTCCCATACATTAAAATGAAATTCACCTGATGCAGGACCTCTAAAACGTATGTGATTTGATAATAATACATCTTTTTTGCCGACACCTTGTATAAAGGCGTTGAAATCGAAATTTTTATAATTAACACCAAGGTTTATGGCATATTGATAACGCGGTGTAGAATTACCAATAACACTAAAATCTCCTGTGTCACCTTCAACCCAATCACCTCTATCAATTACATTGTCACCATTCAAATCTTTATATTTAGTATCACCGGCAGAATAATCCCAACCAGTAACCCAAGATTGGTCTATGGAATGGTTAGCAGCTTCAGCATCTGTCATAAACCAGCCATCCCAGGTAAGGCCCATGATTTCTCCTAAATCTTGTCCTTTACGGTACATGTTTAAGGATTTACTTTCGTTAGGATAGTCTACTATAGTTCTTTTGTAATCAGACAATACAGCTCTAATATTATAGCCGAAATCCCCTAATTGTTGTTTCCATGTTGCTTCAAGTTCCCAGCCTTGCACTCTAGAAGTTCCTATGTTGGTTTGTGGAGCAGTAGCACCAAGCTGGGTCGGCAAATCAACACCCTGTGCAACCATACCATCAATATCGGTTCTGTACCATGAAAAGCCGAAGCCTAGTCTGTTATTTAAAGCGTTAACATCAAAACCAATATCTGTAGTTTTTACAGTTTCCCAAGTTAAGTTTTCACTCCCTAAGTTTGGTGTATAAGAATAGATCTCTCTTTCTCCATCAAATAAATAGGCTGTTCCTGTTGTATTTAATGCTATATTGGTAAGGTATAAAAAATTAGGAACATTTTGGTTGCCAAGAGTACCGTAAGAACCTCTTACTTTAAAAGTACTAATATCATCAAACGGCCAAAAATCTTCTTTTGCAATATTATATCCTACTGAATAGCTAGGAAAACCTGCCCATCTATTATCTGGCTCAAACCTTGAAGAACCATCTCTACGGTAGCTAAACTCAAATAAATATTTTTCTTTGTAATTATATCTAAATCTACTAAAAACACTTTGTGTTGACCAATTTGAGATAGCGTCACTTAATAGTTGGTCATCGGACAATGATGTATCAAAAGAAACTACACTATCTGTAATTAAATAATTAGTATATCCTGATAGAGAATGAAAATCATAAACCTCACTTTGATATCCTATGATGCCATGAAAATTATGATTTCCAACTGACTTATCATAAGTCGTAAAAATGTTTGGAGAGAACGTTTCATTTGTTACTAAAGTAGCTGAATAAGATGTGTTTTCCTGAGATACTTGATCAATAAGACCAGAAGGTCTTATAACTTGACTTGATAAGATGATTACTTCTTGTAAGTTGTTATTTCTCTTGTAGTTTAATTGAGCTGTGAATTTTAAATCTTTTATAGGCTCAATAATAATTCTAGGAATTAAAATAAGTTGGTTGTTTTCTGTTTTGGCACGTTGTGAATCCCAAGCGGTATAATACTTGTGTTGGAGTAATTCTGAACCATAAATTGGGTCTACCAATGGTAAGGTTGGTTTTAATTTAGAAAGTAAATCTAAAACTCGGGATTTGTTCCATGCTACGCTATTACTGCTAACTTCTGTAGGAAAATCCGAATAGCTTTTCATGACTTTAGTTAATAATTCAATATTTAACCATTTATTAACTTGTGTAGAAAATTTCGCATCCAAGTTGTATCTTTGGAAAGATTCGTCTCCAACGGCTAATAAGCCACCTTCATGATAAGCACCAGCAGAGATGTAATAATTTAATTTTTCGTCACCTCCTGTTATATTTAAATTATGCTTACGTCTTTCCGACATATCGTTAAAAATAATATCATCCCATTCTGTAGCGGCAGTACCTGCAATACCTAGTGTACCATAATCCCAATCTGTGCCAGCTACATTCGCACTAATTGTTGGTGCACTACCAGGGCTTTTCATGTTCGCTAAAATATTTCCTAAATCTGTATCGTCATGATATGCTGTTTGAAAATTATTTGTTCTAGAATCATTAACAGCATAAGCAAAATTTATAGCACTCGCACTTTTTGGCCATACTGTTGGTTGTCCAAAAGAAAAATTATTACTATAAGATATTTTAGCTGCTCCATTCATGTTTTTACCACTTTTGGTTGTAACGAGGATGACACCACCTGATGCTCTTGACCCATATATAGAGGCTGCTGCAGCATCTTTAAGTACCGAAACAGATTCGATATCTTCAGGATCGATATTACTTAAGCTCATTTCGATACCATCTACAAGTACATATGGCTGAGCATCAACAAATGAACCAGCACCACCATCGATAGAATTACTTGCTAATAAACCACGTATGTTCATATTAGGTGAAGTTCCAGGTTCTCCTCCTGTTGATGAATTCGAAACCACTAATCCAGGTACAGAGCCTTGTAAGGACTGTACAGCGTCTGATGTTGCTCTGTTTTCAAAAACTTCAGAGCCAACTTGAGTTACTGCACCTGTTAATGTTACTTTTTTCTGTATACCATAACCAACAACAACTACTTCGTCAAGTTCAGAAATGTCTTCACCTAATATAACGTTAATATGGTTTTTTCCTTTTGTAGGTATTTCTTTAGATTTAAAACCGATATATGAAAATGTTAAGGTTGTGTTTGGGTTTGATAAGTTTATTGTGAAATTAAGACCGTTGCAAGGTACATGACAAAAACAAATATCCAAACTTAGGGTGTAAATCATTGTCTGTTAGCTTATTAAGATGTATATTCAAGCCATGAAACTACAAATAACACCTACTTTTGCAGATAGCATTTGTGATTTACG
>NZ_JBAHZZ010000180.1:0-9614 GCF_037132785.1 Flavicella sp.
TTTTGGCTAAATAAGCCTTACAAGCTTCATCATTTGGCAGTTCTTTTATAAAACTCAGTATATTTTGACCTTGAAAAACATCCATATCTGTTATATTTAATGACACTAAGATACAGAAACTAAATGACTAACTCAGAAAAATAAATCAAATTTATTATCAGCCAGTCTGAAATACATTTGGAATAAACAAAAAATTCTGTTTTTTAATGACATTCAAAATACTTTTATCATATGATCTTTTTGGGAAAAATTAACAATGATTTTTTTTATATGATTACACCAAATTATTAACAAAAAAAACCGATACATTTCTGTATCGGTTTTTTTTGTTAATAATTTGGTATTACTAGTACCTATAGTATTCTGGTTTGTATGGTCCTTCAACTTTTACATCAATATAATCCGCTTGATCTTGACTTAATTCATCCAATTCCACACCAATTTTTTCCAAATGCAAACGAGCAACCTTTTCATCTAAATACTTAGGCAACATATACACATCATTTCCATATTTCTCATTATTTAACCACAACTCTAATTGTGCTAATGTTTGATTTGTAAATGAATTACTCATTACAAAACTAGGATGCCCTGTTGCGCAGCCTAAGTTTACCAAACGACCTTCAGCCAACACTAAAAATTCTTTCCCGTCAATCGTATATTGATCTACCTGAGGTTTGATTTCAATTTTTGAAGCACCGTGTTTATCGTTCAACCAAGTCATATCAATTTCATTGTCGAAATGTCCTATGTTACACACAATTGCTTTATCCTTTAATGCTTCAAAATGACGACCTACTATAATGTCTTTATTTCCTGTAGTAGTAATGATAATATCCGCTCTTGAAATAATATTGTCCATTTTACGAACTTCAAAACCGTCCATAGCAGCTTGCAATGCACAAATAGGATCAATTTCAGTAACTATAACTCTAGCTCCTGCACCTGCTAATGAAGCAGCAGAACCTTTACCTACATCACCATACCCAGCAACCACAGCAACTTTTCCTGCCATCATTATATCAGTTGCTCTACGAATCGCATCAACAGCAGACTCTTTGCAGCCGTATTTATTATCAAATTTAGACTTCGTAACAGAATCATTTACATTAATGGCTGGCATTGGTAATGTCCCTGCCTTTACTCTATCATACAAACGGTGAACACCAGTAGTTGTTTCTTCAGACAACCCTTTGATTCCTGAAACCAACTCAGGAAAACGATCTAATACCATATTGGTTAAATCACCACCATCATCTAAAATTAAATTTAATGGTTTCTTATCCTCTCCAAAAAACAAAGTTTGTTCTATACACCAGTCAAATTCTTCTTCATTTAATCCTTTCCAAGCGTAAACAGAAACTCCTGTAGCAGCAATAGCAGCGGCAGCTTGATCTTGAGTAGAAAAAATATTACAAGAACTCCAAGTAACCTCAGCTCCTAAATCCACTAACGTTTCTATCAAAACAGCTGTTTGAATTGTCATATGTAAACAGCCTGCAATTCGTGCACCTGCCAAAGGTTTTTCTCCTTTATACTCTTCTCTTAAACTCATCAAACCAGGCATCTCAGCTTCTGCTAAATGAATTTCTTTACGACCCCAATCTGCAAGACTAATGTCTTTTACTTTAAATTTTGTGTATGTTGTTGTTTCTGAACTCATAGTTCTTATATTTGTGAATTAGGAAGCAAAATTACGAAATACCTTTGACAATATAAATGCCTTTAGCCAAAACAATTATCGTTGATAAAAACACCAAGGTACTGGTTTGGGAAATCACAGAAACCCAACAAGAACTGGAAACAATATTTTTATCTAATAATAGCACCACTCGTCTTTCCAATATGCGATCTGAAACGCATAAAAAAGGTTTTATTAGTGTTCGCCATCTGCTAAAAGAACTAAAGTATTCCGACGCTGACCTTTATTATGACTCAAAAGGCAAACCTCACTTAAAAGACGGGAAAAACATATCTATCAGTCATTCTTTTCAATATGCTACAATTATCATAAGCGACAAAGTAATAGGTATTGATATTGAAAAAAATAGAGATAAAATAAAACGGATTTCTCATAAATTTATAGATAAAGAAAATCAATTTCTACAAAAAAACAACCTGATTGAACAACTGACTGTTTTATGGGCTGCAAAAGAAAGTTTGTATAAAATTTATCCAAACGGAGGTTTATTGTTTATCAAGCACCTTCCCATTGAACCTTTCTCTTTAAAAGACAAAGAAACAAAGGGTTGGATAAAAAAAGGACCTTGGAACGAGCCATATAGAATAATTTTTGAGTTTATAGACGATTTTTCTTTAGTATACGCAGTTCCTTTACATTAGCTCCATGAAAAATTCAATTTTACACAACATCATTAAGTCAAAAAAAGATGGCAAAAAATTACTTGCAGTACTTTTAGACCCAGACAAAATTGAACTATCAAAGTTAAAAGAGAAGCTTGTAAAGATCAATCAATCTAAAGTAAATTATATTTTTATCGGTGGAAGTACCGTTGCAAAAGGTCTGACAGAAAAATGTGTAGTTTACATAAAACAGCACACAAAAATTCCAGTTATCTTATTTCCTGGAGACTATAATCAATTGACTCCTAAAATGGATGCTGTATTATTTTTAACGCTAATTTCCGGCAGAAATCCAGAGTATTTAATTGAACAGCAAATTCAATCGATTCCTTTTTTAGAAAGAAACAAAATAGAATGTATTTCTACAGGATATATTTTGATCAATGGAGGAACAAAAACCGCCACACAAACTGTAAGCAATACCAATCCTATTTCACAAAAAAACATTCAACTGATTGAACATACAGCTTTGGCCGGACAATACTTAGGAAATCAGCTAATTTATTTGGAAGCTGGTAGTGGAGCAAAACAGGCTGTTTCAGAAGAAATCATCAAAATAGTTTCAAAAAAATGTACCATTCCTATTATTGTAGGTGGAGGTCTAAGGTCAATAACTATGGTTAATAAAGCCTTTGATTGTGGTGCTGATTTAGTAGTTATTGGAACTGCATTTGAAAAAGACAACAACCTTTTTGATAAAAAATGAATCAAAAACTAATGCTTTCCGAACTAAAACTCAAAGGAATCCGAAGTAGCGGTCCTGGAGGGCAAAACGTCAATAAAGTTGCCACTAAAATAGAACTAACCTTTGATTTAAACAATTCATCTGGACTCTCTGAATCTGAAATAACAAGACTTAAAACGACGGTCAAACATCGTCTTACCAAAGAAAATATACTTATCCTTCACTGCGACGAAAATAGAAGTCAACACAAAAATAAAAACATCATTCTTAAACGGTTTCTAGACATCCTTATAGAAGGAATTAAAAGACCAAAAGCAAGAAAAACCTCCAGACCTTCGAGAGGTTCTATATTAAAAAGACTTGATACAAAAAAAATTCAGAGTCAAAAAAAAGAAAACCGAAAAAAAACAAAGTATTAGTGTTTTCTGGAATTATAAAATTCCATAGACAACTTATCTTATAAAAATTTCGGCTTTGTTCTACGTGTAAATCCTCTTTAATAATCTGTTACATGTCCCCAGTTTTCACCAGATTTTATACGATATAACTGCATCTCTGAAACACCAAACTGTTTGGCTATCATTTTCATACGAGTTCTTCTATTGGGATCGTTTATTTTTCTTTTGATCAACCGAACATGCGCTTCAGTTAATTTGGCAGAATGTAATCTTGGTTTTCTATTGATATGAGCTGGTCCAGAAAATTGATGTATTTCTTTTTCTTTTTTTGTTGCCCATTTTAAATTTTCAACCCGATTGTCTAATTTCTCGTAATTCAAATGAATGACATACAACTCGTCTTCTTTTTGCTCAAGAAAATGCTGTGCTACCAACTTATGAACATACCTGCCCGATTTTTTTCCGTTTTTTTTCTGGTAGGCACTTACCATTTCGTAACCATTTGCAGGTGTCAATTTCAATAATTTTGATTTACCATCCTCATCAATTGAAAGTACTCTTCCTTTGTCAGAAATTCTACATTTTTTTTTAGTAAACAATTCTTCTTCTAACTGAAGATCTTTCCATTCTTCATTTGGATCTTTTCTAATCATGATATGTTTTATTTAGTGGTTACTTAAACACATCTTAATCATAGCAACTATATTTTTTAATCAGAGAACTTTCTTTTGGTTTAAAAAGTTGATTCTTGTATCAAGAATATTTTGGCAATATATAAATTTTAATGACAACTACAGTCTGTATCGCAATTCTCTTTTTTCTTTCCCTTAAAAATAAATTTTTTTAAAAGAAAAGCAATTGCTAACCCTAATACAAAATAAACAATTATTTGCTGCATATCACTATTTTAAAATCAGAAAAGTAATCAATGCAGAAACATAGGCTAATACTCCCATCCCAACCAATTGAAAAATTGGCCACTTCCATGACCTTGTCTCTCTTTTTACGATGGCTAGCGTACCCATACATTGCAACGCAAAAGCATAAAAAACTAACAAAGACATTCCTGCTGGCAGATTGAATCTTTTCTCTTTTGTAACTGGGTTAATTTCTGCAGCCATTCTTTGTTTTATAGTTCCTTCATTATCCGAACCAACACTGTAAATCGTTGATAAAGTACCAACAAACACTTCTCTTGCGGCAAACGAACTTATCAAAGCAATCCCAATTTTCCAATCGTAGCCTAAGGGAGCAATTGCTGGCTCAATCATTTTCCCCATTACTCCAATGTACGAGTTTTCTAATTTAAATGAAGCTATTTCACTTTCTAAATCTTCTTCACTAATATTTTTGCCAACCGAATTTTCAGTAACTATTTTTTCCGCATTCGTAAAATCATCTGTTCCATTAGACGCTAAAAACCATAAAACGATTGAAATTGCTAAAATAATTTTACCTGCACCTAACACAAATGCCTTTGTTTTTTCTAAAACATCAAAGAAAACATTCTTTAGCGATGGTAGTTTATAATTAGGCATTTCTATTATAAAAAAGTTTTTACTCTCAACTTTCAATACCTTATTTAAAATATAAGCCGATATAATTGCCGAAGCAAAACCAAGTACATAAAGAGCCATCAGTACAAATCCCTGCATGCTAAAAATCCCTAAAACTCTTTCATCAGGAATGATAAGTGCAATAATTATAGCATATACCGGTAACCTGGCAGAACAAGTAGTGAATGGAGTCACCAAAATTGTTATCAATCGATCTTTCCAATCTCCTATATTTCTAGTAGCCATAATTGCAGGAATCGCACAGGCAGTTCCGGAAATCAAAGGAATGACACTCTTACCACTCATTCCGAAACGACGCATTATTTTATCCATTAAAAACACAACACGACTCATATATCCTGTTTCTTCTAAAACCGCGACAAACAAGAATAAAATTGCTATCTGTGGAATAAATATAACGATTCCTCCTATCCCAGGAATAATTCCTTCTGTGATAAGATCAAACAACATTCCTTCAGGCAAACTCTCTTTGGACCAGACACTTAAATCTGAGAAAAACTCATCGATAAAATCCATTGGAGCGGATGCCCAATCAAAAACCGATTGAAACATAAGTAATAGAATCGCGATAAAAATAACATATCCGAAGACTTTATGGGTAAGTACTTTATCCAATTTACTACGTAAATCAAATCCTTTTGACCTATCTACAAAATAGACCTTTTTCAATATATCATTGATATATTTATAACGGTAAATCGTTTCTTTATGTTGGTATTTCTTAAGTTTTTCTCTATCTAATTTAAATGTATCAATAGTCCGCTTAGAATCCTCCGATATAAATCCAACATGATTTTGTTGGGTAATCAACAACCAAGATTTATATAAAGAAAATTCTTTTAAACTCGATTTTATTTCATCGAAATAGGCTTGATCTATTTTTTCCGAAATTTTAAACAACGAACTTACATCATACTCTTTATAATTTGAAATTGCATTTTTAACATCTGCAATTCCTTCTTTTTTTCTCGCACTAACTAAAACTATTTTTGTTTTCAAAATAGCTTCTAACCCTTCTAAGTCGATAGAAATCCCTTTACGGCACATTTGATCTGCCATATTTACAACCAAAATTGCAGGAACTCTTAGGTCTTTTACCTGAGTGAAAAGCAACAAATTCCTCTTGAGGTTTTCTACTTCAGCTACCACAATTACCAAATCTGGATACTCTTTATTTTCATTATCTAATAAAGTCTCTAAAACAATACTCTCATCTAAAGAAGTTGGATTGATACTATAAGTACCTGGTAGATCCGTTATAGTAACTAAACTACCATCCAATAACTTACAAGTTCCTTGTTTTTTATCGACGGTGATCCCAGGATAGTTTCCTACTTTTTGTGTAAGCCCAGTTAATTGATTAAAAATAGAGGTTTTTCCTGTATTCGGATTTCCAACTAGGACAACATTTAGTTTTTTAGATTTCATCACACAATCTTTTTACAAGAGTTATGCCTTCGGCTGTTTCTCTTCTTATAGCAAAATGGCTTCCATTTACACGAATATACAAAGGGTCATTCAATGGAGAAATCTGCATCAAAGTTACTTCCTTTCCTGGAATACATCCCATTTCCATTAATGCCAATGGTATCTCTTCAAAAGACAATTTATCTATAATGCCTTTTTCTCCTTTATGTAAATCTGCAACTGTATGTATCAATGCTTTGTTATTTTAGAACTCAAAAAACGAATTGTTTTTAATCGTTTACAAATATACCAAATTAGAACGATTCTAAAGTTCGTATTTTAAAATTCATTTTTGGATATAAAAACAGGTTGTTTTGCTTAGGACAACTATAATATCAGTCTCTTTTTAGAAGAGCCTAAAAGAAGAAATAACATCATTTTTTATCACCTTTGTAAAGGTAAGGTAGCTATCCGCTAATTCTAACAGTTTAGAATGCTTTCTGTTTTTGATAATCTTAACTAGGTTCTTTTGGCTATTTATTATATTCCTTTTTTAAAATCAAAACATCACGAATAAGCCTGTTAATATCTTTCGAATCCGTTCCGTCATAATAACCGCGAATTCGTTTTTTTTTGTCCACTAAAATAAATTGTTCTGTATGAATAAAATCCTGAGCACCTCCATCACCTTCATCTAACACGGCAAAATAACTTTTCCGGGCCAAATTATAAATTTCTTTCTTTTCTCCTGTTACCAAAAACCACTTCGCATCTACGACACCATTACTTTGAGCATAAGATTTTAAAACAGGTACACTATCCATCACAGGAGTAACCGAATGTGACAACAACAAAACATCAGTATCATTTAAAAATTCTTTTTGAATAACAGCCATATTTGTTGTCATTATAGGACAGATAGTCCCACAACGTGTAAAGAAAAAATCAGCTACATAAATTTTATCATTGAATATCTCTTGAGTTACCTGCTTTCCATTTTGATCAATCAACGAAAAGTTGGCAATTTTATGATTTTTCTTAACATGCTGTAAAGAAGCATCAACCAGTCTAGGATTCACATCAATAGGACTATAAATAGGTAATTTTTTTTCGGGTGTTAATAGTCTATAAAAAACATATACCCCAACTACACTAAAAACCAACATAGCCAAAACTGTCGGTATCGATTTTTTAAAATAATTAACTTCCATAATAAATATCAAAATTACAATTATCGTTTGAAAAAAATTATTTTTAGTCGAAAAATTTGACGCTTTAACATTATTTAACTCAATCAACACTAAACTTTCACTATTTCCATTTAAAGCCTTTATATAAAATTGTACATTTGCATTTGATTTTTATACAAAAAAACCAAATGGAAGTTTTTATCAAGGCAACACAATTTTTATTAAGTTTATCTTTATTAATTGTACTGCATGAATTGGGTCATTTTATACCCGCTAAATTATTCAAAATAAAAGTTGAAAAATTTTACCTATTTTTCGATTATAAATTCTCAATTTTTAAGAAGAAATTCGGAGATACCGTTTATGGAATTGGATGGATTCCATTGGGAGGATATGTAAAAATATCTGGAATGATTGACGAAAGCATGGACACGGAGCAAATGTCTAAGCCTCCACAACCTTGGGAATTTAGATCTAAACCTGCTTGGCAACGATTGATTGTTATGTTAGGTGGTGTTATTGTTAATTTTGTCTTAGGTTTTGGAATCTATATTATGATTTTATTTACTTGGGGAGAAAGCTATTTGCCAAATGAAAGTGTAAAGGATGGTATTTGGGTAACAGATTCATTAGGAACTGAATTAGGACTACAAACAGGAGATAAGATTAAAACTATCGACGGTAATAAAATAAAGGCATTTTCTAGTTTAACTAGCGAATTTATAAATGGAAATTCTTTTGTTATAGAACGAAATGGTCAAACTATTAAAAAACAGATTCCTGTTGATTTTATTTCAAAGTTGATAGAAAAAGGCAAAGGAGGCTTTATACAGCCTCGAATTCCATTTGTTATTGGAGGGTTTGTAGAAAGCTCCGTCAATAAAGAAAGCGGTTTAAAAGCAAAAGATTTAATTTTAGCAGTTAATGGCACTCCTATCAAATATTTTGATGAGGCGAGTACTCTTTTGGAAGAATATAAAAACCAAACGATCTCTTTAGATGTAAAAAGAAAAGAAGGAGAAAAAACTATATCTATTCAACTAGATGAAAATGGTAAAATTGGAGTTAACCTAGGTACTTTACCAGCAGAAGACATGGAAAGATTAGGTTACTATACCTTAGAAACAAAAAAATATACATTTGCAGAAGCAATTCCTGCTGGAACTGCTAAAGGTTACAAAACACTGACAGATTATATCAAACAATTGAAAAAAGTATTCAATCCAGAAACGGGTGCTTACAAAGGTTTGGGTGGATTTATTTCTATCGGAAGCATCTTTCCTTCTACTTGGAGCTGGCAAGCATTCTGGAGCATTACTGCCTTTTTATCAATCATGTTAGGTTTCATGAATCTATTACCTATTCCTGCCTTAGATGGTGGGCACGTAGTATTTACTCTATATGAAATGATTACTGGAAGAAAACCTTCGGACAAGTTTTTGGAGTATGCTCAAATTACAGGGTTTTTTATTTTAATGGTCTTATTATTATTTGCCAATGCAAATGATGTGGTTAAGTTATTTAAATAAACACACTTATATAATTTAAAAGTCCCTTTGATTAGTCTCAAAGGGATTT
This sequence comes from Flavicella sp., assembly GCF_037132785.1. Lineage (GTDB taxonomy): Bacteria > Bacteroidota > Bacteroidia > Flavobacteriales > Flavobacteriaceae > Flavicella. The sequence continues at coordinate 9,200 of NZ_JBAHZZ010000180.1, forward strand.
TTATACTCCCATTATTTTCGACACTTTATTAATTTCTTATCTTATACCAAATGAATTTCAGAGTAGTTGATAATAAATTTGAATTATTATTTTCTTTAGATGAAATAAAAAGTATTATCATAGCCCAGATTACGGTTCTATTATATTGCTTATCTGCATAATCTATTAATTAAAGACAATAAAGAAAAGAGCACCTTCCCTTAATTATCATCAAAAACAGACTAAGCGTTACTCAACATTTGGGAAAAAGAGTTTCCAAATATAAGCATAAATTAAGACCGTTGCAAGGTACATGACAAAAACAAATATCCAAACTTAGGATATAAATCATTGTTTGTTAGCTTATTAAGATGTATATTCAAGCCATGAAACTACAAATAACACCTACTTTTGCAGATAGCATTTGTGATTTACG
>NZ_JBAHZZ010000009.1:0-25736 GCF_037132785.1 Flavicella sp.
TTTTGGCTAAATAAGCCTTACAAGCTTCATCATTTGGCAGTTCTTTTATAAAACTCAGTATATTTTGACCTTGAAAAACATCCATATCTGTTATATTTAATGACACTAAGATACAGAAACTAAATGACTAACTCAGTAAAAAGAATAGAGATGTGTTATATCAAAAACAGCAACAAATCGCTAACAAAATATATATTTCATACGGACTTTTTCGATAAATGAAGTTTGAAATTTCGATGAAAGTGTTGTCGATAAATAGAAAGTTGAAGTACTTTAAAATCCCACACGAAAACAGAGTGTACAGGCATTGATCGGCAATAAATACTTCAATGTGAACTGTAATTAAGGTGGTAGCCCACTCTTAAATTCCAATAATAAATGGAGCTTTTATAGGGGTACATTAAAGTTGATCTTTTCAGGAGAAAAGGAGCAATTGAGTTTGTCGTTCGAAATCGATATAGTAACGATAGATGTTGTTAAATTAAAATTGATATAATTATAATATATTTGATAAATATTAAATTATAAAATATGATTTTAATAGCAGATGGAGGTTCAACCAAGGTAGATTGGATTGCTTTAGATGAGCAAAAGAATGAATTATTTAAAATAAGAACACAGGGATTAAATCCTGCCGTTGTTGAAGAAAAAGTATTGAAAGAAAGAGTCCTTTCAGCAAAGGAGTTTTCAGAGAATTTGGATCAGGTAACACAAGTGTTTTTCTATGGTGCAGGTTGTGGAACTAAGGTTGCTACTAAAATTTTAAAAGATCTTTTAGAAGAGTTGTTTTCAAATGCTACTGTAATTGTAGAGGAAGACATGTTGGCTGCTGTTTATGCTGCTACAGGAAGTGATCCGGCTATTGTTTGTATTTTAGGAACAGGCTCAAACAGTTGTTTTTATGACGGTAAAGAAACTCATATGAATACTGTTTCTTTGGGTTATATGTTGATGGATGAGGCAAGTGGAAATTATTTTGGAAAAAGATTAATTCGCAATTATTATTACAAAACAATGCCAGCTCATATTGCTGCTAAGTTTGAAGAATCATATGATTTGTCGCCAGATACAGTAAAACACAAATTATACAAAGAACCGAACCCAAATACGTATTTAGCTGATTTTGCTAGTTTTATGTTTCAGTTTAAAGAAGAAACTTATGTAAAGGAAATGATGGAATCTGGTTTCGATGAGTTTTTTGTGACTCGTGTTTTACCTTTTGAAAAGGATAAGTCGACACCAATTTATTTTATTGGATCAATAGCTCATTATTTTTACGATATTTTAAAAAAAGTTGCTGATAAATACGAATTGAATCTTGCAGGTGTTATACAACGTCCTATAGATAACCTTATAAAATATCATAAAGAGTATTTAATCAAATAATTCTAGGGTTCTCTCTAGTGCCATGCCTCTTGAGCCTTTAATAAGATAGGTAGCAGAGGTTGGATGAAATGATTTTTTAAAAGCCTCAAAGGTCGAATGTAAATTCGATTTTGAGGCTTTTGTTTTTGAAAAATGTTTTCCGATTAGATGGATTTCATTAGGACATAAGGATTCAGCTAGATTTAAAATAGCTTGATGTTCTTGATTACTAGTCTTACCAAGTTCAAACATATCACCTAGGATAATGATTTTTTTTGTTGCAGAAATTTGTTTAAAATTATTTAATGCAGCCTCCATACTAGTAGGGTTTGCGTTATAAGCATCTAAAATAATTTTAGATTTTCCTTTTTCTATGATTTGAGATCTGTTATTGGTTGGGCGGTAGCTTTCTATAGCCAATTTAATATCCGTTGCTGAGACGTTAAAATATTCTCCAATAGCAATTGCCGCATTTAGATTGCTAAAATTGTATTTCCCAATTAAATGAGTATGAATTTCCAAGCCAGCATATTCTATTACTAAAAAAGGATCTGTTTTCAGTAAGTTGGTTTTATCTCCAAAATAAATTGAATCTAGGTTAGTGGTTAATTTTACTTGAATAGGATCTTTACTGTTGATAAATACTTTTCGATTGTTTGCTTTTAGATAATCAAATAATTCCGTTTTTCCTTTTATAACCCCTTCAAGACTTCCAAAACCTTCTAAATGTGCTTTGCCGAAATTTGTGATATAACCGAAATCAGGTTCTGTAATAGAAGTTAAAAGTTCAATTTCATGTAAGTGATTGGCTCCCATTTCCACAATTCCTATTTCTGTTTTTTCAGTGAAAGATAATAGTGTAAGAGGAACACCAATATGGTTGTTTAAGTTTCCTGCTGTTGCAGTGGTGTTAAATTTTTTAGATAAAACGACATGGATTAATTCTTTTGTCGTTGTTTTACCATTACTACCCGTTAATGAAATGATTTTAGTATTTAGTTCTCGTCTGTGGTAATTTGCTAATTTTTGTAGCGTTTTTAAAACATCTTTTACTAAAATAGTTTTATCACTCGTATCGAATTCAGGTTCATCTATTATAGCATAAATAGCTCCTGATTTCAGTGCTTTTTCTGCAAACTTATTACCATTGAAGTTTTCTCCTTTTAAGGCGAAGAAGATAGTGTTATTAGTGATATTTCTAGTATCAGTAATAACTCCATTACTCTGTTTAAAGTATTTGTAGATAGTTGATATTCGCATATGAAAATAATTTTATAACAAAAAAACCTCACTAAAAATTAGTAAGGTCTTTTTTGTTTAATTTTATCCTATTTATGATAAATACTTCTTTTCGATCCTGACATATTTCCAACTTTATCTAAAGCGCATCGGAATCCAATAAATTCTGTTGCCATATATTGTGGTAAATATCTTCTTTGAGCAGGATCTAACCAAAATTCACGGTCTTTCCAAGATCCACCTTTATAGACTCTTGTTTCGTCTCCGATTAAAGTAGTTCTCATCTTATTATCGTAAACGATTTTTAACTCACCCGTATCAGAATCTAATGTTGTCACAGGGTCTAATGGCGAATTATACATTCTAGGAATGTTATCCACTTCTGAGATATCTAGATTGTAATGTATTGAGTTTCTTATATCTCCATCACCTAAACTTGAATTGTTCGATTGTATATAATTAGACTTTAATTGTGCATCCTCCTTTGTAATAGGTTCATAAAGTACTCTGCCAGGAATATTTTTTATGTAAATTTTACCATTAGGAAGTGTGTCATATAATACATCATTGTAGTCTGCAATAATTACGTTCCCACTTGAGTCAATGGTTTTTTTTAGAAATAAATTACCTCTTACATAATTGAAGTCATTCATTTCTGTATCGATATTAGGTCTGTAAACATCATAAACCCATTCTGCAACATTTCCAGCCATGTCATATAAGCCAAAAGCATTTGGAGGGTATGATTTAACTTTATTAGTAATGTCTGCCCCGTCACTACTCCAGCCAGCTAAACCACTATAATCTCCTTTTCCTTGTTTAAAATTAGCCAATTGATTACCGCGGTTTTTTGAAGAATTACTTCTAGTATATTTTCCACTCCATGGATATTTTTTACGACCTTTTAAAGTGTTATATTCTCTGTTTTCAACATCGGCTTTGGCGGCATATTCCCATTCTGCCTCTGTAGGAAGCCTAAAGTCTGGATATAAAATACCATCATGTGGTTTTACATGTCTACCTTTAAAACTGTTTTCAACAGGATCTCCTATTACATTAGATTTCCTGTTGCTCTTTAACCCTTTTTTATAGATTGTTGAATTTCCATCAAAAAGTAAATTTGGGTTTGAATAATATGCATCTGTATTAAAGTGATTCTTACCTTCAACTGAAATAGAATCTTCATTAAATAAATTTTTAATGATTCCTAAATCCATCAATATTTTTTCATTTACCCTATCAGTTCTCCATTCACAAAAGTCGTTTGCCTGAGACCAGCTTACACCAACAACAGGGTAATTTGCATAAGCAGGATGTCTTAAGTAAGTTCCACTTAATGATTCGTTGCTACCCATAGCATTTCTCCAAACTAACGTGTCAGGTAAAGCTGCTTTATAAATATGACTATAATTATCTCCTCGAGGAGGGAAAACACGCTCTAACCACATTAAATAAAAGAGGTACTCTGAGTTGGTGACTTCAGATTCATCTAAATAAAAAGATCGAATTTGCATTCTTTTAGGTGTTGTGTTCCAATCAGACATAATGTCCTCTTGTACACTTCCCATCGTAAAAGTGCCCCCTTCAATCAATACCATCGATGTAGGGGTTTTAAGTTCTTTGTATTGATTATTAACCGAAAATCCTCCATAATCAGGGTCGTTAAATTTCCATCCAGTGAGTGTAGAGGTATTTGATTTGTTATTTGTTGTTGAGAATTTACTACAATTAACCAAGCTAAAAATTAATAAAGCAAAGGCTAAATATTTTATTTTAAACAAAATGTTCATATTTGATTTGATATTTTAGGGCATTTTAATCATACTGCAATTTACACTAATTATGGTTTTTCGCAATAAATTCAGAATAAAATACTTTGTTGGTAATATTGTTAATGATCTATAGGTGTCTTTTTATAACGATTGGTTTATTCCTTTATTATATGTTATCTTGCAGTTGCGAAAAATAAATGTTATTTCGTAAAGAATGAAGGTGCTTTTTAGAAAATATTTTATCCTATCAATTTTAATTCTGTTCTCTACAACAGGAGTGGTGCTCAAAGCTCAAACTAAGCATTTTTCTCTTAATTGGGATATGGATGCAGAAATAGAAATCTCCAATGGGGTTAAGTTTTCAGTACCCTTAGTTGAAAACAATTTCCTTGATGCAAACGAGAATCCTTTGTTTCAAAGTTATTGGGATATTGGCACAGGATATAATAAAGTATCTTATAGATTGAAAAATATAGTTTTTGAAAATGTAGGAGAAAGTTATCAAAATTTATTTAATCTAGAGTTCGTTTCGGAAGATGTTGTGAGTAGCTTAGAAATTTCACGTTCGCCTAGTGCTTATGGAGTAACATTAATGGTTTTTCCTCTCGTGAAAGAAGGGAAAACAGTAAGAAAAATTGTCTCTTTTGATATAGAATATCAATTGTTTAGTGTTTCTACGAAGTCTTTGAAAACGAGTTCAACTAATAATTCGGTGTTGCAAACAGGGAATTGGTATAAGTTCTCAATTGATAAAACAGGAATTTTTAAACTTGATAAAAGTTTTATTGAAAGTTTAGGACTGTCAGTATCAGATATTGATCCTAAGGATATTAGAATTTATGGAAATGGGGGGGGGATGTTGCCAAATTTGAACAGTGATTTTCGTTACGATGATTTGCAAGAGAATGCGATATATGTAAACGGTGAAGATGATAACTCTTTTAATGATGATGATTTTGTTTTATTTTACGGCAAAGGAGCACATGATTGGTTGGTTTCTGACGAGAGTGAAATTTCACATAGGCAAAATATATATTCAGAAGAAGCTTATTATTTTTTGAATGTCGATATAGGAAGAGGAAAAAGGATTAGTGAAGCTGCTGAGGTAGTAAGTCCTGCTACAGATCTCATTACAACATATAAAGATTATATCGTTTATGAGGATGATTTGGTGAATTTAATAGGGGCTGGTCAGCAATGGTTTGGGGATTCTTTTTCTGTAACTAATAATCGTGATTATAATTTTAATTTTGAAAATATTGATGTTTCAAAACAAATAAAAATTAAAGTAAGGGGAGCATCAACATCTAATATTGCTACAAATATGCTAGTTTCTGTTGACGATACTGAAGTATTAACCTTGAGCTATTCAAGTATCACTGATTCTCAAATGGCTAGAGCTGCAGTTAATTCTGTTGAAGTTGTTGCTAAAGGACCCAATATTGATGTAAATATTATTTATAACAATAATGGTAATCCAGCATCGGATGCATTTTTGGACTATATAGAGATTATTGGAGGTAAGCTATTAATTGCTTCTGGGAGTCAATTCTTGTTTAGGAATTTTATTTCTCAACAAAATTCTAGAATTCTAGAATATTCAATTTCCAATTTATCAAATATTGATATGGTTTGGGATGTTACAAATTCTATAGAACCCAAATTGATTACAAATCAGAGCTCAGGGGAGAATTTTGTTTTTAAAGCGAATTCGGGAATTCTAGGGGAATATGCTGTTTTGAATGATACGGATTATTATTTGCCAAAATTAATATCTAATGGTCCGATAGGGAATCAGAATTTACATGGGTTAAAAGATATTCAATACCTTTTAATAACAAATGAAAATTTATCAAGTCAGGCTCAAAGGTTGGCAGATTACCATAGTACGAATTCGGATTTGAGCACAAAAGTAGTTTCTTTAAAAGAAATTTATAATGAATTTGGCTCAGGAAGTCCCGATATTACTGCAATTAGAGATTTTGTAAAGTATTTGTATGACAATGCTTCTTCTGAGGATTTTAAAATTAAGTACCTATGTCTTTTTGGAGATTCATCCTATGATTATAAAGACCGTATAGCAAATAATAATAATATTGTTCCGGTATATTTAGCCTATAGTAGCTTTAGTCTTTCTAGTTCATATGTTACAGATGATTATTATGGGATGATGGATGAGAATGAGGGAGGCATGACTAGTGCTAATAAACAGGATGTTGCAACTGGCAGAATTTTAGTGTCTGACAATACTGAAGCTGCCATTGTAGTAGATAAAATACTTGCTTATTATGATAGCAGCTCTTATGGTAGTTGGAGGAATTCAATAGTCTTTGTTTCGGATGATATGGAGGATGCTTCTGAATTTGATTTTCAAGTGGATTTGGACGCAATAGCCGAATCTATAAAAGAAGAAAAACCACAATACAACATTAAAAAAATATATGCAGATTCCTATGTTCAGGTTCAAACAGAAGGGGGATCTAGGTATCCTGATGTGAATACAGCGATTTCTAACTCTATGGATAGCGGAACACTTCTGTTTAACTATTTTGGTCATGGTAACGAAATTGGGCTTTCTCATAAGAGAATTTTGTCGTTAGATGATATTGACTCTTGGGTTAATTTTAATAAGTCACCTCTATTTATTACCATAACTTGCGATTTTACAAGATTCGACAATCCGGCTACCTTTACAGCTGGAGAGGAAATTATTATTAGTAGTAAAGGCGGTTCAGCAAGTTTAATTTCAACAACAAGAGAGGTTTATGTAGATTATGGAAAGCGTTTTAATAAAGCGCTTATTCCTAATGTATTAGGCTTGCAGGGGAGTGTTCTTTCAAGTGCGGAAGCTCTAATGAATTCGAAAAATGAAGCTCAACTAAGTGATAACCAAAGATTTTTTATTTTTTATTTTGGAGACCCTGCAATGAAGTTAGGTGTAGCGGAACCAATGATTAAAGTAACACATATTAATGATAAAGACATTTTAGTGTATAGAGATACCTTAAAATCATTATCAAAAATTAAAATATCGGGAGAAGTTCAGGATGAAGATGGAAACTTGTTAAATGATTTCAATGGAGAATTGTCAACTATTATTTATGACAAACCCACATTTAAAAGCACTTTAAATAATGATGATTTATATGATGGTGATGGGAACCCATATATATTTACCTTTGAAACACAAGAAAGTAGTATTTTTAAAGGGAAGGCTAATGTAGAAAACGGATTGTTTAGTTTTGAATTTGTAGTCCCAAAAGACGTAAAATTGGCCTATGGTACATCTAAAATAAGTCTGTATTTTAATAATTTAAGTGATTCTAAAACTGGCTATGATTTAGAAACGATACTTGGTGGTATAAATGAATCACCAGACCCTGATGACGAAGGACCAGAGATTGAATTATTTATGGAAGATACTTCTTTTTTAGATGGAGGGAACACTAGCGAAAACCCAGTTTTAATAGCTTATTTTTCGGATAAAAGCGGAATCAATACATCTACAGGGGGAATTGGTCATTCAATTACTGCCGTAATTGATGGAGATGAAGGGAATCCAATTGAATTGAACGAATTTTACGAGTCTGAATCTGGAGATTTTACTAAAGGTGAAGTAAATTATACATTGAGGAATTTAACAGCAGGTCCACATACTTTAAAATTAAAAGTTTGGGATACATACAATAACGCTTCTGATAAAACGTTAAGTTTTACGGTAACTGAGTCTTCTGAGTTTGTTTTGGAAAATGTATTGAATTATCCGAATCCTTTTATAGATTATACAGAATTTTGGTTTACACATAATCAACCCAATGAATTGTTGGATGTTAAGATCTACGTTTATACTGTTTCTGGGAAATTGGTAAAATCTATTAGAGAGGTGGTTCAGACATCTGGAAGCTTGTCTCGAACGATAAATTGGAATGGGAAAGATGATTTTGGAGGCAGAGTAGGTAAAGGAGTTTATGTTTATAAAATAGAAGTAACCAATATTAGTTCAGGAGTAAGAGCCGAGAAATTTGAAAAATTAGTATTGCTTCAATAAGTAGTTAATTATATATAAAAATGACAATGAATAAGAAAATAGGAGTGTTTTTAATTGTTTTGACAACATTTTTAAGGATAAGTGCACAAGAACAAACAGCAAATCCGATTTCTATGGTAGCACCGTTGTTAATGATTAATTCTGATGCACGTTCCGCTGGTATGGGAGATGTAGGTGTAGCGACAACCTCAGATGCTAATTCAATTTACCATAATTCAGCAAAAATGGCTTTTAATACTTCTGAGTATACTGTCGGAATAAACTATACACCTTGGTTACAAAACTTAATAGATGGACTGTTTGTAGGGGGAGGTTCTGTTGTTAATAGAATTGATGAAAGGAGTGCGTGGGGAGCAAATTTGCGTTATTTTTCTTTAGGTACGATTGATTTATATGATGAATATGGGGTTTTTGAAGGTGAGGAGAATCCAAATGAATTGACAGCGGCGGTTTCTTATGCTTTAAAATTGAATGATTATTTTTCAATGGGAGTTACTTTACGATATATTCGTTCTGACCTTTCTATTAAATCCTTGAATACAGATATTTCTCCAATTAATGGTTTTGGCGTAGATGTATCTGGGTTTTATCAATCACCAGAAAAAAATTATGGTAGTTTTAATGGTAGAATTCGTGCAGGATTTAATATTTCTAATTTAGGACCGAAAGTGTCTTATACTTCAGGAGAAGAGAATTTTATTCCAACTCGATTGAGACTAGGAGGAGGATTTGATTTTATCTTAAATAATTTCAATACATTTGCTATTACAGTAGAGTTTTCTAAATTATTGGTTCCAACTCCTCCAATTAGAGATAGTTCTGGAGAAATAATTTTAGGACAAGATGATAATGTTGGATGGGTAGAAGGTATGTTTCAGTCATTTTCGGATGCTCCTTATGGCTTTAAAGAAGAAATGGATGAAATAACTGTTGGTATAGGAGCAGAGTACATATACAATAAATCATTTGCTTTAAGAGCTGGGTATTTTCACGAGAGTGAATTTAAAGGGAATCGCCAGTATTTTACGATGGGGGCAGGAGTAGAAGCTAAATCATTTAATATTGATTTGTCATATTTAGTGAATACTTCATCTGTATATAATCCTTTAGAAAGTACTTTGCGTTTTTCTCTTTCGTTTGATTTGGGAGATATATATGATAATTTTTAGGTTTTGGATATAGAAAACAGGGAAGATCTTTATAAAATAGTTCAATTGTTTTATCAAAAGTTATTTGATGATGATGAGGTGAAGCACTTTTTTGTGGAATTTTTGGAGCCAGAAAACCTGGAAAAGCATTTAAATATATTGGTTGATTTTTGGGATAATGTACTGTTTCATTCAGGCACTTATGCTAAAAATGCAATGCAGCCACATATTGAAAAACATAAGAAAACCCCCTTTAAAAAGAAAAGTTTTGAAAAGTGGTTACTTCTATTTAGTTCTTCTGTAGATGAGTTGTTTAAAGGGGAAAATTCAGAAGTTTTAAAAAATCGTGCTCAATCTATTGCAATAGTAATGCAACTTAAAATTCTTCATTGATAATAATTGATTATTTTTGTGTTTAGTTAAGTGAAAATTGCGAATAGCAATTGCTTATAAAATTATTTTTATGTCAATTTATTCTGTTATTACCGGTACAGGTAGCTGTATTCCCTCTAAAGTAAAAAAAAATTCTGATTTTCTGTCTAGTACTTTCCTAAATGAAGAAGGTGCCGTTTTTAAAGGTAGCAACGATGTTACCATTGGTAAGTTTAAGCAGATTACAGGAATCGAAGAAAGACGATATGCTGAGGATCATTTGAATACTTCAGATTTAGCCACTATTGCAGCAGAAAAAGCTATTAAATCCTCAGGGATTGATAGAAATACAATTGATCAAATAATTGTAGCCCATAATTTTGGGGATGTAAAATATGGAAGTATTCAAGGAGATACTTTACCAAGTCTAGCTTCAAAAATTAAAAATAAATTAAAAATAAAGAATACCTATTGCGTAGCATATGATTTATTGTTTGGTTGTCCAGGTTGGGTACAGGGTATTATACATGGTGAAGCTTTTATAAAATCTGGTATGGCTAAGAAAATACTGGTTATCGGTGCAGAAACACTTTCAAGAGTTGTGGATGACTTTGATAGGGATTCTATGATTTATGCTGATGGGGCAGGAGCTGTGATATTAGAAGCTAAAGAGAGTAAAGAACCTGTGGGGGTATTGAGTTATGGAGCTCAATCCTTTACAGAAAAGGAAACTAATTATTTGTTTTTTGGTGAGTCGTATAATAATGATGCTTTAGATAATACAAAGTATATCAAGATGAACGGACGTAAAATTTATGAGTTTGCGTTAAATAATGTTCCTGATGCGATGAAATCAGTATTAGAAGATAGCGGAATTTCAATTAATCAAGTAAAAAAAATATGTATTCATCAGGCAAATGAAAAGATGGACGAGGCAATTGTAGAACGTTTTTATAAGTTGTATAACTTAAAAGCACCAGAATCCGTGCTTCCTATGAGTATTTATAAGTTAGGTAATAGCTCCTCGGCTACGGTTCCAACCTTGTTAGATTTAATTTTAAAAGGTAAAATGGAAGGTCATCAAATTGTTAGTGGTGATGTTGTTATTTTGGCCTCTGTAGGAGCTGGAATGAATATAAATGCAGTTGTTTATAAATTTTAAGAAACGGATTGTTGTTCAAAATTTATTTCAAATAGAGTAGTAAGGTGTTTTGTGATTTTTTGCTTTACTTCATCTTCAGATATTTTTCTACCCAATTCCGCTTCCATTGATGTAACTGCTTTTCCTTTAATCCCACAAGGAATAATATGGTCAAAATAGCCTAAGTTGACATTTACATTAAGAGCAAAACCATGCATGCTAACCCATCTACTACAACGAACGCCTAAAGCACAAATTTTTCTAGCAAATGGAGTTCCTGGGTCAAACCAGACTCCAGTTTCACCTTTGCTTCTTTCAGCGTTCAAATCATATTCTTTTAGTGTGAGTATAATAGCCTCTTCTAAATATCGAAGATATTTATGAATATCGGTAAAGAAATTTTCGAGATCAAAGATAGGGTATCCAACAATTTGACCAGGTCCATGGTAAGTAATATCTCCACCCCGGTTACTTTTATAAAAAGTAGCACCTTTCGCTTTTAATTGTTTTTCGTTTAAGAGAAGGTTGCTAAGATTTCCGCTTTTTCCTAATGTATACACATGTGGGTGTTCTACAAAAAGCAAATAATTATCTGTAGGTAATTGTTGTTCATTATTTCTATTGATCATTTTTTTTTCAATGATACTGTCAAATAACTCAACTTGATAATCCCAAGCTTCTTGGTATCCTTTTCTTCCTAATTCCCGTATGTATACTTTTTTATTCATGTATGTAGTCCTCTAATAGCAGCTAAATAGAAGTACAAAGGTCTGAAAAATTACTGACTTAAATAGATTTCAAAAGGAATCTTGTTTTTTAGTGTTTTCAAAAGACGAGTCATTTGTATAAAAGTGTATTTTTGTAAGAAAACTCCAACTATGTCGATAAAAGTAGAAAATGTATCGAAATTATATAATACTCAGAAAGCAGTGCAAAATGTTTCATTTGAAATAGAGAAAGGAGAAGTCGTGGGGCTTTTAGGTCCAAACGGATCAGGGAAATCTACTTTAATGAAAATTATAACGGGTTTTATAACTTCTTTTCAGGGAGATGTATTGATTGAAGGAGTTTCTGTAAAAAAGAATTTATTGGCTATTCAAAAAAATATAGGCTATTTACCAGAGTCGAATCCGTTATATCAAGAGATGTATGTGTTAGAATATTTGACTTTTGTGGCGGAGGTTCATAAAATCCCAAAGAAGGAAATTAAAAATGTTTTGGATGCGGTAGGATTAACACAGGAAGCCCATAAACAGATTTATAAATTATCAAAAGGATATAAACAAAGAGTTGGATTGGCAGCGGCATTGATACATAATCCGAAAATTTTAATTTTAGATGAACCAACAACAGGATTAGATCCAAATCAGTTAATTGAAATTAGAGATTTAATAAGACAGTTAGGTGAAAATAAAATAATTATACTATCTACACATATTATGCAAGAGGTAGAAGCGGTATGTGATCGGGTTTTAATTTTGAAAAATGGAGAGATCGTAGCAGATGAAAATTTAAAAAAATTAAAGGAGCAGCAAATGCAAATAATTGAAGTGGAATTTGATTTTCAAATAGAAAAACGTTTCTTTAATCAATTGCCAGATTTACAATCTTTGACTTCTTTAGGAGGTGCTGTTTGGGAATTAACTTTCGATACGAAAGAAGATATGCGTTCAAAAGTGTTCGATTTTGCTACAGAGAATGGACTTAAAATTATACAACTAAATACTAAAAACAAAAATTTAGAGTCTTTATTCACTGAATTGACAAATTAAGATTAGCTGAGGTCATTTACCTTTAATCTTGCATTTGCAGAAACACCAATGTCACTAAAATTATTTTGTAAATATTTATAGTATCCAGCAATGGCAATCATACCAGCATTATCGGTTGTGTATTCAAATTCAGGAATATAGGTCGTCCATTTATAAGTGTTTTCGGTTTCTTTTAATCTCTTTCTGATTTCTGAATTGGCAGAAACTCCACCTGCAATCGCAACATGTTTGATTCCTGTTTCTTTAACTGCATTTTTTAATTTATCCATCAAGATAGTTGTAATTGTATGTTGTAAGGAAGCGCAAATATCAAATAAATTTTCTTCAATAAAATTAGGGTTTTCTTTTTCTTGCTTTTGGATAAAGTATAAAAAGGCAGTTTTTAACCCGCTAAAGCTAAAATCCATTGGACCTACTTTAGGTTTGGTAAATTTGTAGGCTAACGGATTTCCATGCTTTGCATGTTTATCAATTAATGGACCACCTGGGTACAGTAGGTTAAGTATTTTGGCAGATTTATCAAAAGCCTCTCCAACAGCATCGTCAATTGTTTCTCCTAAAACACTCATCTCAAAATAATCTTCCACTTTTACAATTTGGGTATGTCCTCCACTTATGGTTAAACATAAGAATGGAAACGGTGGTTTTTTACAGTCATTATTATGGATGAAATGAGCCAATACATGGGCTTGCATGTGGTTAATGTCTAAAAGAGGAATGTTTAAAGACAAGGCTAAAGACTTTGCAAAAGATGTGCCTACAAGTAATGAACCCATTAATCCAGGTCCTCTTGTAAAAGCTATGGCATTTAAGTCTTTTTTGTCGATATTTGCTTTTTGAATTGCTTGTTGAACTACAGGAACGATATTTTGTTGATGTGCCCGTGAAGCTAACTCAGGAACAACACCTCCATATTCGGCATGTATGGATTGATTGGCAACGGTATTAGATAGAATTTTATCGTTGCAAATTACTGAAGCACTGGTGTCATCGCATGATGACTCAATGGCAAGTATATAAACAGGTTTTTTAGACATAATAAAAATAATTAGGCATCCTTTTGCTAATAGGTAACAAAGTTAAAGCATATCAAACGAATAAGAAAAATACTAACTAGAATTTTAGCAATTGTTTTGCTGATATTAATCGTTTTCAGCATTTTGCTTGCTCAGCCTTGGATTCAAACAAAAATTGGAGAAAAAGTCTCTGAATTTTTAAAAGAAACTTATGATGTTGCTATTACTGTTGATAAAATAAAAATTTCAGTTATTGGGAAGTTGGAGTTTTCTGGGGTTTTGGTAAAAGATCATCATAATGATACTTTGATAGCAGTTTCTAGATTTGATACGGATATAAGACAATTAAGCTCTTTACTAAATTCAAGATTGTTATTTGGTGAGTCTAATATGTCTGAAGGAGTTTTTCATATGAAAACCTATAAAGGGGAGGATACAAATAACCTTACCGTTTTCTCTAGAAAATTTTCAAAAGAAAAAAAGAATCCTTTTCAGTTAAATATTCCATATGTTGGGTTAAACAACATTGATTTTGATATTGTAAATCAAAACAAAAAAAAGGACTCTATGGTCGCTTATTATCATGGAATTAATGGTTTAATAAAGGATTTTGAATTGAAAGGGCCAAATTTTTCTTTACGTGTTGAAAATGCAAATTTTATTGAAAATCATGGGTTAAAAGTGAATAATTTAACCACGGATTTTTCTTTTTCTAAAACACAAATGTTATTTCGAGAAGCTTATTTGGAAACTCCAAATTCGAAAATAGATCTAGATATTACTTTTAATTATAAAGGAGACGATTTAAAGGACTTTAATAATAAAGTTCAAATTGAATGTGCAATTAATAATTCTTATATATCACTTATAGATTTAAAAAAAATGTACAAAGAATTTAATGGAAATGATTTGTTAAAAGTATCATCAGTCTTAAAAGGAACTTTGAATGATTTTAGGCTTTTGCATTTTGACTTGTCATCAGGTTCCGATTTGAAAATAAAAGGGAACTATCATGTCAAAGAAGCCGTAAATCAAGGAGTTGGTTTTTCAATGAATGGCGTTAGTGATGAGTTAACTTCTGATTATGCAAATTTAAAATCAATATTGCCAAATTTTCTTGGGAAAAGTTTACCGACAGAATTGAAAAAGATAGGTGTATTTACAATTTCTGGAGCAACTTTAATAACAAATAAATTGTTGGATATAGTAATAGAAATCAAATCAAACATGGGAAATGTTAGCGTTGATTTGGAATTGACAAATATTGATCATATTGATAGTGCTACTTATAATGGATATGTAAAAGTAGTTGACTTTGAATTCGGTAAAATGATTGGGGATCCTTTAATTGGGCAGTTGTCCTTTGAGGGAGAAGTTGAAGGAGAAGGGTTTAAATTAGAGAATATAAACACATCGTTAAATGGTGTCGTTTCAAAGCATCAATATAAAGGATATACATACAGGGGGATTAAAGTAAATGGATTGTTGGAAAACAAACTGTTTAATGGCCATTTAATCATGAATGATCAGAATATTAGCTTTGATTTTACGGGACTAGCTGATCTATCTGAAGAAGTGTATAAGTTTGATTTTAATGTGACTGTTGATAAATTAGATTTGAAAAAATTACATCTTTTTGAAAGAGATAGTATCGCTGTACTAAAAGGAGATATTAATGTGGATCTTTCAGGTAATTCTATCAATAATATTATCGGTACAGTAAGTTTTAAAAACGCCACATACACAAATGAATACAAAGCACATACTTTTGAGAATTTCTCACTAACATCTGAACATAATGAGCATATTAGGACATTGACATTTAGTTCTAAAGATATTATAAATGGTAAAATAAAGGGAGCTTTTAGGTTTCAGGATTTAGGGGCGATGGTTCAGAATTCCCTTGGAAGTATGATGGCAAATTATGCTCCAGTAGAAGTGAAAGGAGATCAGTTTATAGAATTCGATTTTGAGATTTTTAAAGAAATAATCCCGGTGTTAGCTCCAAACGTAAGTTTGTTGTCAAGTGCGAGTTTAAAAGGGAAAGTTTTAGATGGGGATAATGAGATAAAGTTGTTGTTTGTAACTCCAAAATTGAAGGTGAATAGAACATTGTTGGATAGTGTTCGTCTTAAATTGGATAATAAGAATCCATCTTTAAATACCAATTTTAGTATTAAAGAAATAAATTCACCCAACTATACTATTCGAAATTTAGACATATATAATAAAAAGGTAAACGATACTTTGTATTTTAGAGCTGATTTTACAGGAGGAATTAAAAATGAAGAACGTTTTGGTCTTGTTTTTTATTATACAATTGACAAGGAGAAAAAATCTGTTTTGGGAGTCTTGGAATCTAAAATTTTATTTAAAGATATAGAATGGAAGATTAATCCGTCAGGAAATAAAGATAACAAATTGATTTTTGATGTACAAAAGCAAGAGTATGAAATTAAAGAGATAGAATTTATTACAGAGGGGCAAAAAATTCGATTTGATGGAGTGATTCGAGATTCCACATATAAAAACTTGCATATGAAATTTGTCAATGTAAATTTAGGTGCCATTATGCCTAAAATTGAGAGCCTGTCTTTAAATGGTGTTTTAGATGGAAACTTTAATTTTAAGCAAGAAAAAGGAATTTATAATCCTCTTGGGGATTTAAGGATCAAAGAGTTTTCCATAAACGATTTTTTGCAAGGGGATTTAAATATGCAAGTAAACGCAAAAGATTCCTATAAAAAATATCAGATAGATGTTTCTTTGATAAATGATACGTTCAAGAAGTTCGAAGCTGCAGGAGTAATTGACTTTAGAAGTAAAGAGCCTTCGATCGATTTGGATGTGAAATTAAATAATTTTAATTTAAATGCATTTAGCCCTTTAGGGAAAAACGTGCTTTCTCAGATAAGAGGTGTTGCAGATGGAGAGTTTAAAGTAATAGGAGCTTTGTTAAACCCAGAAATGAATGGGGTTTTAGAGTTGAATCATTCAGGGTTTACTTTGCCTTATTTAAATGTAGATTATAATCTTGTCAATAATCCAAAAGTTACTTTGGAAAAACAGACTTTCAGATTTGATAATTTAGTAATTCAAGATTCTAAATTCGATACAAAAGGAACCATTAATGGAACCATAAAGCACACGAGTTTTAAAAATTGGAAATTAGATTTGAATTTAAAGTCTGATAGAATTTTAGTATTGGACACGAAAGATGGTGATGATGTTAGTTATTATGGAACAGGTTTTATTAATGGAATGTCAAATATTACAGGAACAATAAAAGACTTGAAAATTGATTTAAAAGCTAAAACGTTAAAAGGAACTAAATTTATCATTCCGCTAAATGATGTTAAAACCGTTGAAAATTCATCTCTGATACATTTTAAATCGGATGACACAATGGTTTTTGAAGAATCTATATTTGACAATAAGTTTTTGCTTGAGAAATTCCAAGGACTTTCCATGAATTTTGATATAGATATTACGCCAGATGCAGAGGCGGAAATTGTAATTGATCGAGTTTCTGGAAGTTCGCTAAAAGGTTTTGGATCTGGAAATTTGTTGATTGAGATAGATACCAATGGTAAATTTAACATGTATGGTGATTATAATATTGATAAAGGTTTTTATAATTTTATTTATGGAGGAATCATTAACAAACCATTTGAAATCCAAAAAGGAGGAGTTATTTCATGGGATGGAGACCCTATGAATGCGAACCTTAATATTCAGGCGATTCATAGGGTAAAAGCGAACCCGAAAGTATTGCTTACAGATTTAAATACCAGTAGAAAAATAGCCGTTGATTTGGTTACCGATATCAGTGGGAGTTTGTTTAATTCGCATGAAGAATTTAATATCATTATTCCGAATTCTAGCTCTACTGTAGCGTCAGAGTTGTCATTTGTTCTGAATGATGATGATGAAAATGCAACACTTCGACAATTTTTTTCGTTACTAATAACGAAGAGGTTCTTTAATGACGATAACGTTGCATCTAACGGGAGCTCGGCATTAACAGGTACGACTTCTGATATTATTTCAGGTGCTTTGTCTGATATTTTTAATGAAGAAGGAGATAAGTTTCAAATAGATGTAGGATATACATCTGCAGATAAGAGTGATGTTGAAGAATATAATATAGACAATCAGGTTGATATTTCTTTGAAAACTCAAATCAGCGATAAAATTTTAATCGACGGTAATTTAGGAGTGCCTGTTGGGACAAATACGCAATCTAATATTATAGGTGAAGTTATAGTTGAGTTTTTAGTAGGTGACGAAGGAAGGCTGAGTTATACCGTTTTCAATAGACAAAACGAAGTGCAGTATTCAGAAGAAGAGGAGGGACACACTCAAGGGATAGGGTTGATTTATCAAATTGATTTTAATAACCTTAAAGAAATGTTGATGAAACTTGGAATTATTAGAAAAAAAAGAAATACTTTAGATAACCTTGATGTAGAGCATGTATCAGATGATTTGATATTGGTAGTTCCATCAATATTATAGAAAAAACAATATTAAAACTTATAAAAATGAAAAAGCACACTTTGGTGATTCTTGCTGCAGGAATGGGTAGTAGGTATGGCGGATTGAAACAATTAGATAAAATGTCTGAAGATGGTGATACAATAATAGATTTCTCTTTATATGATGCCATTGAGGCGGGTTTTAAAAAAGTTGTATTTATTATAAGAGAGTCCTTTAAAGATGATTTTAAAAAGATTTACGATGAACGATTAAAAGGAAAAGTTGAGGTGGATTACGTTTGTCAGGAACTGGATAAAATACCTGCAGGTTTTGATGTTGACACTGAAAGAATAAAGCCATGGGGTACTGGACACGCAACTTTAATGATTAAGGATGTTGTAAAAGGTAATTTTATTGTTATTAATGGAGATGATTTTTATTCTAAAGGAGCTTTTAAAACAATTATTAAGGAATTAGATAATATTGATGTCAATTCTTATAATATGTGTATGGTAGGGTATAATTTAAAAAACACCATTTCAGAAAATGGATTTGTATCTAGGGGAGAATGTTTTGTAAATGAAAATCAAGAACTCGCAAGTATTATTGAGAGAACTCATATTGAAGAAATTGCTGGTCAAATCAAAAGGAAAGATGATAATGGTAAATTTGTGCCTATGTCTGAGGATACAATCGTATCGATGAATTTTTGGGGGTTTACGCCTAAATACTTGGAGGTATTGGAATCTGATTTTAAATTGTTTTTAGCGGAAAGATCAAAAGAATTAAAAAGCGAGTTTTTTATTCCAACCGTGGTAAATAATATTATTAAGTCAGGTAAAGGTGCTGTTAAAGTGTTGACTTCTGATGCAAAATGGATGGGAGTAACTTATGCTGAAGATAGGTCAACTGTTGTTGAGGCGATAAACAAGCTTAAAAAAAATAAAATTTACACGAAAAATTTATGGGCGTAAAAATTTAAAAATTTTACAGATAACAAAAGACCGAAGTTGTAACTAAAATACACTTCGGTCTTTTGTTATAAATAAGTTAATAGTTAATTCTTTCAAGATTTGGAGAGGTATTAATTCATAATAAAATTCTATTTTAGTAATCTCTTAAAAAGAACTATATTTAGCTGGTTTAAAAAATAAAAAACAGGCTTTTAAGCCGAAAACGTTTTCGTATAAAAGTTGCTAAATTGGTTCTGTAATCTATATAAATAGTAATTTTATACAATAATAGAAAGATGAATATACAATTAAAAAAGATAGCAGTTATGACCTCAGGAGGTGATTCTCCAGGTATGAATGCAGCAATTAGATCAGTGGTAAGAACATGTGCATATCATAAAGTGAAATGCGTGGGTGTCTATCAAGGATACCAAGGAATGATTGAAGGAAAATTTATTGACTTGAATGCGAGAAGTGTGAATAATATCATCAATAAGGGTGGTACTATGCTTCAATCTGCAAGGTCTATGGAGTTTATGACAGTTGAAGGAAGAGTGAAAGCATATGAAAATTTAATAGCTAAAGGAATTGAAGGATTAGTTATTATTGGCGGAGATGGAACTTTTACTGGAGGGATGATTTTTAATCAAGAACATAATTTTCCAATTATTGGAATTCCATGTACGATAGATAATGATATTTACGGAACTCAATTTACATTAGGATACGATACTTGTTTGAATACAGCTGTTGAAGCAATTGATAAGATTAGAGATACAGCCTCTTCTCACAACCGTTTGTTCTTTGTTGAAGTAATGGGTAGAGATGCAGGGTTTATTGCATTGAATGCAGGAGTAGGAGCAGGAGCAGAAGAAATTTTAATTCCAGAAGAAAACATCGGCTTAGATAAAATGTTGGAATCGTTAATTAAAAGTAAAGAATCTGGAAAAACTTCTAGTATTGTTGTTGTTGCAGAAGGAGAGAAAACAGGGAAAAATATATTTGAATTGGCAGAATATGTTGAGGAAAATTTGCCAGAGTATGACGTTAGAGTTTCTGTGCTAGGACATATGCAACGAGGAGGAGCACCAAGTTGTTTTGATAGAGTTTTGGCAAGTAGATTTGGGGTTTCGGCTGTGGAGTTATTATTGTCTGGTTCTTCAAATTTGATGGTTGGTTTTGTGAATAACGAAATAAAATATACACCCTTAGAAAAAGCAGTGAAAGAACATCATAAAATTGACGAGGAGCTTTTAAGAGTGGCTGATATAATGTCAGTATAATGATTAGAATAGAAATAAATTAAATTTAGATAAGATGATTAAAATAGGAATTAATGGATTTGGTAGAATCGGAAGATTTGCATTCAGATCTGCAGTAGCAAGAGAAAATGTACAAGTTGTTGGAATCAATGATTTGTTAGATGTAGATTATTTAGCTTACATGTTGAAATACGATTCAGTACATGGACCATTTGACGGAACTGTTGAAGTGGCTGATGGAAAATTAATCGTAAATGGAAACGAAATCAGAATTACTGCTGAGCGTAATCCTGCTGACTTAAAGTGGGGTGAAATAGGAGCTGACTACATAATTGAGTCTACTGGATTCTTTTTAACTAAAGAAACTGCTGGTGGTCACTTAGAAGCTGGAGCTAAAAAAGTAGTTTTATCTGCGCCATCTAAAGATGATACACCTATGTTTGTAATGGGAGTAAACAATTCTGAATTGAAAGCTGAGGATACTATTTTCTCTAACGCATCTTGTACTACAAACTGTTTGTCTCCTATCGCTAAAGTATTAAATGATAACTGGGGAATCACTGAAGGGTTAATGACTACAGTTCATGCTGCAACTGCAACTCAAAAAACAGTTGACGGGCCTTCTATGAAAGACTGGAGAGGTGGACGTTCTGCTATACATAACATCATTCCTTCATCTACTGGAGCTGCTAAAGCTGTAGGAAAAGTAATTCCTGCTTTAAATGGAAAATTAACGGGTATGGCTTTCCGTGTACCAACAATGGATGTATCTGTAGTTGATTTAACTGTAAAGTTAGACAAACCTGCTACTTATGCTGAGATTTGTGCTGCAATGAAATCTGCATCAGAAAATGAAATGGCTGGGGTATTAGGATATACTGAAGACTTAGTAGTGTCTCAAGATTTTATCGGAGAAACTCGTACTTCTGTATTTGATGCTAATGCTGGTATTGCATTGAATGATAACTTTGTAAAAGTTGTTGCTTGGTATGATAACGAAATAGGTTACTCTACTAAAATTGTTGACTTAATTGTGTATTCTGCTTCTTTGTAAGAATAGTTTTAATTAAATATTAAATATCCCGATTTGGTGACAAATCGGGATATTTTGTTTGCTAATAGTAGTGTGGGTTGATTACAATTGGTTATTTTGCACTTGAATTTGAAACTTAAAATATGGAAATAGCTATTATTGCTCATGACGGGAAAAAAGCTGATATGGTTCAGTTTTTAATGCTGCATAAAGAATTATTAAAAGCTAAAGAGATTAGCTTAATCTCTACAGGAACTACAGGTTCTAAAGTTGAGGCAGCAGGGCTAAAGGTAAACAGGTTCTTATCAGGACCCATGGGTGGAGATGCGCAAATTGCTGGACGTGTAGCAGAGGGAAAAGTGTCTATGGTATTGTTCTTTAGAGATCCTCTAGAAAAACACCCTCATGAACCTGATGTATTGATGTTGTTGCGTTTGTGTGATGTACATAATGTTCCTCTAGCAACAAATCCCGCAACAGCAACACTGTTAATAAATTCTTTGAATCAATAAAAGTATCTAAAAAAAAGAGAAAACCTTGAAATTAAAATTTAATAGCAAGTCACTTTTCTTAGATTTAAGATATGCTTAGAGATTTTAAATGTAAAGAAAAGGTTGTTTATTTTTGTCAGATTAAACTAAAAACAAGTTAATTGGACTTTTTATTTCGCCCAAATAAGCGGTCAAAGAAGCCTCTTTTTTTCTCTCCTTTTTTTTTCGCTTTGGTTATATCTTTTTCGAAAAATTCTAATATTTTTTCAAAGGTGTTTTCGTCTCGATAGAATTCACAGTCACAATCATCAATTATATCCTCGTTAAATTTAGGAAACCCGGCAGATAAATTATTGTTTATAATTTTAGACGAGTATTTTTTTGAAACGACAGAAGCTACAATAGGCAATGCAGCGATGGATCCTCCTCCTATTCCTGGAGCCAAATGAATACTAGGATATTTACAACCGACCCAAGATCCTATGATAAACTTGGAGTTAAATCCGATAAACCAAGAATCACTGTAATTTTGTGAGGTACCTGTTTTTCCTGCCCAATCACCTTTGGCATTGTACTTGTGAATTAGTGATTTTGCAGTGCCATTTTCAACAACTCCTTTTAAAAGGTATTGCATGGTCTCTAAGGAATATGTATCTATTGTGTTTTCTAATAGTGGTTTTTTTTGCTTCGTTTTACGCATATGCTCATAAATAATCTCTCCTTTTGATGTTTTGATAGAAGTTATATAATACGGGCTAATTCCTTCTTTTCTTGTAGCAAAAGGAATGTATGCATGAACCAACTCCTGTAAGGAGTAAGTGGTTGTGCCTAATGCTGTTGATGGAACATCTTTTAGCTTTTTTGTAATGCCGAGTGCATCTACTATTTTTTGTAAATTTTTGTGTCCTACGTCTATATAAGTTTTTATTGTAGGTATGTTCATGCTTTTTGCTAAAGCACCTGGCATAGAATAATATCCGCCTTCTGAATGGTTGTGGTTTTCAGGTTTCCAGTCGTTGTACTTAGGATATGTTTTTACATCATTATTGATCCAGTCACATGGTTTTTGTCCATTTTCTAAAGCCGCTGTATAAACAAAAGGTTTAAATATTGAGGCAGCCTGTCTTTCACTGGTAATTAAATTATAGGGAAGGTATTTATAATTATTACCACCCACATATACTTGGACAGCTCCACTTGTAATATCAACTCCGTAAACGGCAGCATTTATCATTTTTAAATAATGGTGAATAGAATCTATTTTTGATAAGTTTTTTGTTTTAGGATTCCAGTCAAACAATAAACGTTTTTCTTTTTTCTTAGCAGAGTCAATAATAGAATTATGACTGAGTTTTAGTTTGGTATAATGCTTATAGTCTTTTGTAGATTCCCATTCTTTCTCGATGATACGTTGGATCTTTGTTTGCTTTTTTAAGGTATTCCAATAGGAGTCCATAGAGTGTTGAAGTTTTGTTAAATGCTTTTTCCTAGCGATTAATGCTGCATTTTGTAATTCCGAATTTAGTGTAGTTTCGATAATCAATCCATCTCGTTCAAGATTCCAATTAGCTCCGTTATGCTTTATGAGGTTAGATAAAATATTGTTTGTCTTGTTTTTTATTTGATGTAAAAAATACCCATTAGGGTTTTCTAAAAGGAGATTTTTATACTTGGTATTTAGTGGAGATTGACAAGCGTTTATTAATGTGTCATCAGAAATAAATCCAGCCTTGTGCATTTGTGCTAATACTACATTTCTTCTGATTTTAGCATGATCTGGATGTTTTCTAGGATTGTAATATGTGTTTGCTTTTAACATCCCAACAAGTACTGCTCCTTGCTCCAAACTAAGTTCACTTGTAGAGGTAGAAAAATAACGAAGAGAGGCTGTTTCAATTCCGTAAACACGTTCTCCAAAAGGTACTGTGTTTAAATATAGAGTTAAAATATCATTTTTAGTGTAAATATTTTCTAACCTATTTGCTAGTATAGCTTCTTTGGTTTTGTTTACGGGCATTGACAAAAAAGAAAAATCTTTTCTGTGAAATAAATTTTTAGCCAATTGTTGAGTGAGGGTACTTCCTCCTCCAGAAGATCGATTTCCTAAAATAATGGTTTTAAATAAAACACGCAATAGCGCAATTTTATCAATCCCATCGTGCTCGTAAAATCGAACATCCTCTGTTGCAATTAACGCTTCAATCAGATGTTTTGGGATTTTATTAAATGTTGTTTGCGTACGGTTTTTATGGTAGAACTTTCCAATGATTTCATTGTCTGCACTATAAACGATACTTGCTTCAGCTTGTTTTATTTCTGTTAATTCTTTTGAGGACGGAATAGGTCCAAAACCACCTACTAGAACTGTACCAATAAATAATGCTATAAGAACAGAGGATAGAAGTCCTAGTTTTAGCAGAAAAACAATAAACTTACGGATCATTATTTCTTATTTGTGAGCGATCATAGAAATTTCAAGAGAAACATTTTTGGGGAGTTTTGAAACTTCAACAGTTTCTCTTGCAGGAGCCGTTGTTTCATCAAAATAACTTCCATATATTTTATTGATTTCTGAAAAATCATTCATATTTTTTATGAAAATAGATGATTTAACAATGTTTTCAAAAGTCATATTAGCCTTAGCTAAAACTGCTTGTAGGTTAGACATAACCTGCTTTGTCTCTTCCTGAATGCTATCTGTTACAAACTCTCCTGTTTTAGGGTTGATAGCAATTTGTCCTGAAATATATAATATATCATTTGCTAATACAGCTTGATTGTATGGCCCTAATGGAGCGGGTGCGTTGTTGGTATTGATTATTGTTTTCATGAATTAATTGTATTAAGCTTGGAATCAGTATTCTAACGCAACAAATTGTTGTTGATTTTGATGTTGCTAAATTACATTTTTTAGTTCAATATCCATCATTTATTTAGGCGTTTTACAGGTAGAACTATACTTTTAAAGTTACTGTTTTTAACAAGTATTTTGATTCCAGCTAGTTTCCAGTCTTTTGCTTTTTATTGATGATTTTTTTGAAGATTCATTTTCAGTTGGCTTAGTGCTGCCTTGAGTGAAATAGAATAATACTCCTTGTTTTTTTTGATATTTTAACAATTTTGGCTAGGCTCTAATAGTCCCATAAAACTACTATATTATGATGCATACAACTGAATTTACTGGCGCTATTGAGAGTGACGAACTTGAGGTGTCATTAAGTAATAAGGGAGAATGTAATCTAAATATAAAGCCAAGGAAACGAGTTGGATACTTTAAAAGGAATAATACCAAATAAACATCAAAATGATTGATTAAATTAGTTTCTATTTCCTTTATGTTTCAATATAAAATAGAACCGTAACTTAGGCTTCTATTTTTATTCCTTTTCTGAATAAAAAACATTCCAAATTACTATTGTGTCATTTAAAAATAATTGAGTTACACGCCTAGTGTCTGTTTTGTGTTTTTTTGACATTTAGGTTTTTGTAGTACCATTCTAAGAATTAAGACCGTTGCAAGGTACATGACAAAAACAAAGACCCAAACTTAGGGTGTAAATCATTGTTTGTTAGCTTATTAAGATGTATATTCAAGCCATGAAACTACAAATAACACCTACTTTTTCAGATAGCATTTGTGATTTA
>NZ_JBAHZZ010000013.1:0-5301 GCF_037132785.1 Flavicella sp.
TAAAAACTAAAGGAAAATGAACCAAAAAATAGATCCATAACTAACATAAACAATGAAAATAAGAAAAAAAAATATAAATTTTAGATTTAAAAAGTCAAAATTGAAATCTAAAAATGAAAAGAGCATTATGCAACGGTCTTAGATTGTCATAGCAAAGGTAGACACTTAAAAAAGTCTATATAGAAAAGAAGTCCTAAAAAATGGGTTCTTTGTACAAAAAACCTACTTAACGACCAGTCATTAATCATTAAAAGCAATACTCATATTAATTTCTTTAACAATTATTTCACTCAGTGCTTTGACGTTTAATTGATATAATGTAGCGAAACTATCCTGAGATATAATTTTCGGATTTGAGGTAATACTAAAAAAGCCCCAAACTGGAGCTTTTTTTAGTGTCTTATTTTATCATTTGAAACCAAGTCGATGTACAAATTGATTTGAGTTTTTAACTTTTTCCTTTCGTAAATAGCATCTAAGAAACCGTGCTCTAATAAAAATTCAGAACGTTGGAATCCTTCAGGTAAATCCTTTCCAGTAGTGTCTTTGACAACTCGAGGACCTGCAAATGCAATTAAAGCATTAGGCTCAGCAATGTTGATATCTCCTAACATTGCAAAAGAAGCTGTAATTCCTCCTGTAGTAGGATCTGTACACAATGAAATATAAGGGACTTTTGCATTCGCTAATAGAGTGAGTTTTGCAGAGGTTTTTACCATTTGCATTAGAGAGAAAGGAGCTTCTTGCATTCGTGCTCCTCCTGATTTAGAAATCATCAAAAATGGAATTTTATGTTTGATTGAATAATCGATAGCTCTTGCTATTTTCTCTCCTACAACACTTCCCATAGACCCGGCAATAAAGGCAAAATCCATACAAGCAATAACCAAATTTTTTCCAAGTGATTTTCCAACGGCAGTTCTAACAGCGTCTTTTAATTTTGTTTTTTCCTGAGCATCTTTTAATTTGTCTAAGTATGATTTTGTATCAGAAAACCCTAAAGGATCAGCTGATTCTAAAGAAGCATTTAGTTCCTTAAATTTATTGTCAAATAAAATTTCAAAATATTCTGCACTACCAATTCTTACATGGTATCCGTCCTCACGACTAACATAAAGATTTTGCCTTAAATCCTCAGTGTCAACTATTTTCCCACTAGGAGTTTTGTACCATAAACCTTTCGGCACATCCTTTTTAGCTTCCGTAGGGGTGCTGATTCCTTTATCTATTCTCTTAAACCAAGCTGACATAATTTATACTGTTTTATAGTGGGGTCAATTTACTAAAAAAATAAAGAGAAACTGAAGTTATTTCAGTTTCTCTTTATGTAAAATAGATTTATGTATTGACTATTAAAGAGTGTCTACATTGTTAAGGTCTTGGAAAGCTTGAATCAAACGAGTTTTTAAAGTAGCCTCCCCTTTACGCAACCAAACTCTTGGATCGTAATATTTTTTATTAGGTACTTCAGCTCCTTCTGGGTTCCCAATTTGAGTTTTTAAGAAATCTACATTGTCTCCGAAATAATCTCTGATTCCTTCCATAAATGCAAATTGTAAATCTGTATCGATGTTCATTTTGATTGCTCCGTAAGAAATAGCCTCTCTAATTTCTTCAACAGAAGATCCAGATCCACCGTGGAATACGAAATCAATAGGGTTACTATCTAAACCGTGTTTCTCTTCGATATATTTTTGAGAGTTGTCCAAAATTTTAGGAGTCAACTTAACGTTTCCTGGCTTGTATACACCATGTACATTCCCAAAAGCAGCAGCAATAGTAAATCTAGAAGAAACTGAAGATAATTCTTCATAAGAATAATTTACTTCTTCTGGTTGAGTATATAATTTAGATTCATCCACGTCAGAGTTATCTATACCATCTTCTTCTCCTCCTGTAATTCCTAATTCAATCTCTAAGGTCATTCCCATTTTATCCATACGCGCTAAATATTTTTTACAAATAGCGATATTTTCCTCTAATGGCTCTTCAGATAAATCAATCATATGAGAAGAAAATAATGGAGCTCCAGTTTCAGCGAAGTGCTTTTCAGAAGCATCTAATAAACCATCAATCCAAGGTAATAATTTTTTAGCAGCATGATCTGTATGTAAAATTACAGGTACTCCGTAAGCTACAGCCAATTCATGTACATGTTTTGCTCCAGCAACTGCTCCAGCAACTGCTCCTTTTTGGTCAGTGTTATCTAATCCTTTACCAGCATTAAAAACAGCTCCTCCATTTGAAAATTGAATAATAACAGGTGCATTTAATTCTTTCGCTGTTTCTAAAACAGTATTGATCGCATTGCTCCCTATTACGTTTACAGCTGGAATTGCAAATTGTTTTGCTTTTGCCAACTTAAAAATTTCTTGAACTGCATCTCCTGTAGCAACTCCTGGTTTGATATTGTGACTCATGGTTTTTATATTTTAATAAAAATTTGAAACAAAAATAAGAATTTTAAATGATTAAATACAGAGTTTAATTAAAGATGCTTAGCTAAAAAAGCGAAATCGTTGTAGAAAACTGTCTGTTTTCTCCTCTTATATTTCAGTAAATAGATCTAGAAAGGATAGTTTATACCAATATTGATAACAGAACTGTCCAAATCATAGTTCTTAAACCATCTATCACCCTCAATATTAGGCTCATAGGTCTTAAACCCAAGATCCATTCTAAAAATAAAAAAACTGAAGTCATAACGAATACCAAATCCAGTACCAATTGCACTGTTTTTTAAAGAAGCTAAACCTGTAAACTTCTCATCTGATTGAGATAATTCAGAATCTGTGATGTCCCATATATTTCCTGCATCTATAAATAAGGCGCCTTTTATGCTTTTTGTGATTCCAAATCGATATTCTAAATTCGCAATCAATTTAAGACTTCCTACGTTGAATTCTAAGCCACTGTTGTTTGACCCTGGTCCAAGTTCATATGTTTTATAAGCCCTAATATCACTTGAACCACCAATAAAATAACTACTGGTAAATGGAATGTCGTCTGAATTCCCATAAGGAACTGCAATACCAGCGAAAGTACGGAATACTAAAACATTAGATTTTGGTAAGCCCCAATATTTGATGAATTCAAAATCAGTTTTGGTGTATTGAGCAATTGGTGTATCTGCAAATGTTTTTACTCCATCAATCTCATTTTTTGTTAGTGCACTCATCAGAGAACCTACATTTGCTATTTTTGCTCTAAAAAAAACATAATTTTCATCCTTAAAGTCAGTTTGAGAACTGTAAGTAAACGAGTAAGTAATGGCAGGAATTACATAATCTGTTGTAATGATTTCATTTCTCTTTTCAATATTTTTCACTTCTTGATATGCGTCAGGATCTGTTGCTTGGAATTCCTGATCAATATTATCATCAACAAACTGTAGCGCGTTGTCTTCTGTTAATGCATAGTCTGGAAAATATTCTTCTTGTATAGTTGTCAGATCAGAATACTCCGAAGAATAAATGTAAAAATATTGATCTTTGTTTAAGTTTTTTACATATTGTCCATTGATAGGTTCAATAATGTGTTTTGTTCTTTTGTTTGGTGTCCAAGAGTATTCTATAAATGTGGTGAATTTTTGTTTGTCTAATCCAATGTTTTTTTGGAAGCTACTACCAATGGAAAAAAGTGTTTTTGGTGCCATTTTTTTGTCAATAATACTAGAACTGCCAAAGGGGAAAACAATTCTAGGTACTTCAATCGAGGCATCGGCGCTTAGCTCCCAAGAACTAAAAGATTTATCATTTGTGTCTCCAACGTTTTTTGCAACGTCAAATATGGATCCTTTAAATGTTAATTTAAAAATTTCAGCGTTTCTAAAGGAATTTCTATTGATAAAGGAAAACCCACCTGCAAAGCCTAGTTGTTTTATATTGGAATGAATGACCTCGGTATTCATACTAATAGAGTATTTTTTCATCGGTGTTAATATAATGGTAGCGGCGAGTTCTTTGTCGTTTATTTCGGAATATTTAATTTTCACCATCTTGAAATTTTTCAATAATTTCAAATGTTTTCTTGTCAGACTACGTGTACTATCTTTATAAATATCTCCAGGCTCGATGAAAATCGCATTTAAAAGAGCCTTTGGATGGTATTTTAGTTTGTCATGTGAATAAAAGTGAAAACCATTATATACAGTAGTGTCCTTGAAAGATTCATTTATTCTATCATAACTATAATCCGTAAATATTCCTATTTTAGTTATTTTTTGAATATTTAAAGGTTTCGTTTCGATAATCCCTTCATTTTCTATAAGTCGATTTGTGATTTTTAAAATTACATCTGTTTTATGATTCGTAGCTACATTATCTATGTCATAAAATCCGATTTGGTTTTGAGAAAAATGATAGATTCCAGCATTTCTAAAGGTACGTGTCAATCTATCGGCTTCATTTCTGAAATTCATATCTTTATAAATGTCTCCCGACTTCAAGAAAGAGTTAGATTTTGTGTTTTGATAAATGGAGTCTAAAGTTTGAGAATCGATAATTGTACGGATGCTATCTAAACGAAATGGTGTGTTTTTAACAATGTTATAATTAATATCTGCCTTTTTTATTTTTAAATGAATATCATAATCTACCTCGGCATTAAAATAACCATTATTAAAATAATAAGTTCTAAGTTTTTCTGTTGTTTGGGCGGCTTTGATTTCATTGAGAATTACGGGAGCTTGCCCCCCCATTAAAAACCAACGATTTAAATTTTTATAGGATTCTCCTATTCTCACTGTTTGTTTTTCAGAGAATATCTTGTTAAAAGTATTGATAGTTTTTGGATTGTTTTCAAAGAAGTTGTCGTGAAATTGTTCATATGCTATATTTCCTCTATTGTAAAAGTGTAGGGAAAACGGAATTCCTAAAAATGTGCTGTTAGGTCTTTGAATTATATAGTCTTTTACTTCGTTATCAGTCTTGTTCTTATCATCTATATGAATTTTGTTTTTAGACAACAAAAACTGACCTTCTGGAACATATTTGGTAGCCTTACAGGCATTGAAAACCAAAAGGATTCCAATATAGTATAAAAACGATATGTTAAAATTCATAAACAACAATAAGTTGATTTAGTAATTTCCAAAAATAGTGATTTTGGATGGTTAAATCATTGCTTCTTTTTACAGTTTGAATTAGTTTTCTGAGTTATACGCCTAGTGTCTGTTTTATGTTTTTTTGATATTTAGGTTTTTGTAGTACCATTCTAAGAATTGTTTTATGAAAAATGGATTCTTTGTATTGTGACCTATTAATTCTAAAACAAAATTTATCAAAATATGCTTGTATATGC
>NZ_JBAHZZ010000024.1:0-6987 GCF_037132785.1 Flavicella sp.
TTTTTCAAATTCCTCAAGAATTGGATAGAGATACTACTTACGAAGATTTATCAATTACGTCACCGGAGGAACGAAAAAAACATTTTGGACAATACGACCATGTACGGGTATATGGCAAAGATTATTTTGACAAATTAAAAACTATAGGTTTTCAAGTAGAAGAAGTCAAGTCTTCTGATATAGCAACCCTTCAAGAGATTGAAAGATATCGTTTATCTGCTAGTGAAATTTTACCAATTTGCAGAAAACAATAATGCTTTATAAAAACTGCGTAAAACTTTTAACAACGTTTCCGTTCTACAATTTTTAGTTGATCTTTTTTAAAGTAAGTTAAGATTTTACATGTAAAACTTAAGTATATCTTCCAGATCTATAAACGGCAGGAGTTATTCCTGTAATAGATTTAAACACTCGTGAAAAATGATACCGATCTGAAAAGCTTAAATCAAATGTTACATCTTCAATGGTTTTTTCAGAATGTTCAAACAGCTCACATGCTCTAGCAATTTTTCTTTTTTGAATAAAATTATGTAACGTAATGTTCATTTCCTTTCTAAATAAACGAGCAAATGAATTGGGAGCCATATTTACAATTTCGGCTAAATTTGAATTACTCAATTTTGAATGAATATTAATTTCAATATAGCGAAGTACATTGAGTACTCGTTCATCAATATTTATTGTCTTCCATAATTCGGCTCCAATATTGGAGATAGCCTCTTTAATAAACGACTGTAGTTTTAAATTGAAAGTCATTTTAAAATTTTTATTTTCAATTTTCAATTTTTTCGTTAAATAATGTAAACGATCTTTTAAATAATCCGTTAATTTAATTTTAAACACCCCAGGATACACATGGTCAAAAGGAACTCCTAAATTAAAATGCACAAAAAAATGGAATAGTGATTTTTCTTCAAAATCAGCTTCATTAATATCATCTGTTAAATGTTTTCCTGAAACATGAATTCCCGTATTGTATACATGTTTTTTTGAAAACTGGGAAGAAAAGGAGGTAAAAGGAGCAATAATATAAATGTAATCAGGACTCATTTTATAAATACCCTTATGATGTCTTAGCTCCCCTCCTAAATTTTTATTCCAATAAATTCTCCAAAAAGGGAACACCATATCATGACAATCCCACATATCTAACAACCAATACCTACAACATGATAATTTTATATTTATATCTATAAAGTCTTGTTTATTAGAGGATGGATCACCTAGTTCTGTTTTTTTAGTGAACTTCATTTTGATGACATACGTTTAAATTAGATACAAGAATACGAATTTTAAACATTTCCAGATCAATTTTGATGAAGTAAATTTGTTGTATAAATTTTTATTCTAAAATAATTATGAATACAATTAAAATCCCCGTAGAGGTAGAAAAAGAACTCAATAAAATTTCAAAAGTTGCAGGTTATTTATGGCAAAGAGAATGGGCCGAAAGAAATGCAGGTAATATTTCATTGAACTTAACATCCTTTTTTAAAAAAGAAGATGTTCTAGGAATAGGAGAAGTTGTTCCTTTTGAGTTTCCAAAAGAAGTTGGAGGATATGTTTTATTTATTACTGGTACAGGATGTTATTTAAGAAGTTTGATCGATAATATAGAAGAAGCAGCATGTATTCTTTATATCAATGAAGAAGCTACTGGTTATTCTATTATTTGGGGAGGAAAAAGAGAAGGTTTTGGACCTACTTGTGAATTAATTTCTCACGCAAGTATTCACTTATTTAACACACAAAACAATCCAACTCATTTAGCAGTACTCCATACTCATCCTATTGAATTAATTGTGATGAGTCATCACCCTTTATTTGATAATGAAGCAGAATTAAACAGACAAATCTGGATGATGTGTCCAGAGGTTAAAGTTTTTGTGCCAAAAGGTGTTCATTGTACTCCTTATGCGTTGTCAAGTACAGTAGAGTTAGCAAAAGTTACTATTGAAGCTTTTAAAACTAGGAACGTATCATTATGGGAAAAACATGGTGCAACTTCTACAGGAGAAGACGTAGAAAAAGCTTGGGACTATTTAGATGTAGCAAATAAAGGAGCAAAATTATTATTGACCGCATGGGGAGCAGGATTTCAACCAGCAGGTCTTTCAAATGAGCAATTAACAGAATTAGAACAATTTATATAACAAACTATGAATAGATTAATAGGAAGATTACCAAAGGTAGGAATTCGCCCAGTTATTGATGGGCGTGAAGCAGGTGTAAGAGAGTCATTGGAGGTTCAATGTATGGATATGGCAAAAGCAGCTGCAAAATTGATTGAAGATAATTTACGATTTCCAAGTGGTGAAAAAGTAGAGTGCGTAATCTCAGACACAACAATTGGAGGTGTTGCAGATGCAGCTATGTGTGCTGATCAATTTAAACGTGAAGGTGTAGAAGTTTCTTTAACAGTAACTCCATGTTGGGGTTATGGTACAGAAGTTATGGATACAAACCCTTTAATTCCGAAAGCCGTTTGGGGGTTTAATGGAACTGAAAGACCAGGAGCAGTATATTTGGCTGCTGCTTTAGCAGGATATGCACAAAAAGGATTACCTGCATTTGGAATTTATGGAAAAGACGTACAGGATGCTGGAGATAGAAGTGTTCCGAGTGATGTTGAAGAAAAAATTATTCGTTTTACAAAAGCTGCTTTAGCTGTTGCTCAAATGAATGGAAAATCATATTTATCTATTGGTTATAGTTCAATGGGAATTGCAGGCTCTATGGTTGATGTAAATTTTTTGCAAGACTATTTAGGTGTTAGAGCTGAATTTGTCGAATCTGTTGAGGTTTTAAGACGAATTGATGAAGGTATTTATGATAAAGATGAGTTTAAAAAAGCTTTAGCATGGACAAAAGAAAATTGTAAAGAAGGGAAGGATCATAATACTCCTGAAACTCAAAAAAACGCAGAGACTAAAGATCAAGAATGGGAGAAAGTTATTAAAATGACTATTATTTGTCGTGACTTAATGATTGGAAATCCTAAATTGAAAACAATGGGATTTGGGGAAGAGTCTAAAGGTAGGAATGCTATCATGGGAGGATTTCAAGGACAGCGTCAATGGACAGATTATCAACCAAATGCAGATTTTACGGAGGCAATTTTAAATTCTTCATTTGATTGGAATGGAATTCGACAAGCTTATATGCTTGCTACTGAAAATGATTGTTTGAATGCTGTTTCTATGCTGTTTGGTCATTTGCTTTCTAATAAAGCGCAGCTATTCTCTGATGTAAGAACATACTGGAGTCCAGAATCGGTAACAAGAGTTACTGGTAAAGAACTAACAGGTATTGCCGAAAACGGAATTATTCATTTAATCAATTCAGGATCCACAACTTTAGACGCAACAGCTCAGCAAACGGACGAAAATGGTAATCCAACGATGAAACCTTTTTGGGATATCTCAGAAGAAGAGGTTCAAAAATGTTTGGACAATACAAAATGGCCACCTGCAGTTAGAGAATATTTTAGAGGAGGAGGATTTTCATCTCAATTCAAAACAAAAGGAATCATTCCTTTAACTATGTCAAGAGTTAATTTAGTGAAAGGAATTGGACCTGTACTTCAAATTGCTGAAGGGTGGAGTGTTGAATTGCCTGAAGATATACATACCATTTTAGATGAGAGAACTGACCCAACATGGCCTACAACTTGGTTTGTGCCAAGACTTACAGGAAAAGGAAACTTTAAGAGTGTATATGGAGTCATGGCTAAATGGGGCGCAAATCACGGAGCTATTTCACATGGTCATATTGGTGCCGATTTAATTTCATTAGCGTCAATGCTTCGTATTCCTGTAAACATGCATAATGTTGAAGAAAACGATATTTTTAGACCAGCCTCTTGGTCCGCATTTGGAGAGAATATTGAAGGTTCAGATTACAGAGCTTGTGAAAATTACGGCCCATTATACGGAAATAAATAATAGAAATTAAGCTATTTTATTTATTGCAATAGCTGAATAAATTACATCAAAATGAAAAGTGTAATAGCCGTTATTGATATAGGAAAAACAAATAAAAAAATATTTTTATTTGATGAAAAATTTGAAGTAATCTTCACTGAATCAACAAGATTTGACGAAATTACTGATGATGATAATTATGCTTGTGATGATATTGAATCCATTGAAAAATGGATTCAATATCAAATCAAAAAAATCCAGAAAGAAAAGATTTATACTATTAAAGCTATAAACTTTACAACTCATGGAGCAACAGTAGTATATCTTGATAAAAACGGGAAAAGAGTTACTCCTTTATATAATTATTTAAAACCTTTAGAAGATATTGATTTTAATCAATTGTATAATAAAAATGGAGGCGTTTCAGAGTTCTCTAGAAAAACTGCTTCTCCTGCTTATGGTATGTTAAATGCAGGATTGCAAATGTATTGGCTGAAACAGAATAAACCCCGTTTTTGGGATAAGGTAGACACTATATTACATTATCCTCAATATTTGAGTTATTTATTTACTAAAAAAATAACTTCTGATTTTACTTCTGTTGGAGCTCATACCGCAATCTGGGATTTTGATTCAATGGATTATCATCAATGGTTAAAAGATGAGCAGATAAGATTACCAAAACCTTCTAATGGAAAGGAGGCTATAATGGCAACTATAAATGGAGAACAAATCGCAGTTGGTTCTGGATTACATGATAGTTCTTCCTCTATAATTCCTTTGTTAATGGAAAATGAAGGAAATGAATTTATACTCTTATCTACTGGAACTTGGATTATTTCAATGAATCCTTTTAGCAAAGAAACATTAACCCAATTTCAATTAAATAATAATTGTTTGTGCTTTATGACTCCTGAAAAGAAACAGGTAAAATCATCTATGCTGTTTTTGGGTCGTATGCACGAAGTTTATGTAAAAGCACTTGCAAAGCACTTTAATGTAGACGAGGATACTCATTTAACTTTAAAACTCAATAAAAAACTATGTTCTAATATCATTTCAAATCCAACTAAGGTTTTCTTAGCTGAAGGTAGTGATACTGAATTTACTGTTGATATTACTGTTTTAAATAATTTTAACACATATGAACATGCTTATTACCAGCTTGTTTTCGATATCTGTAAGAAAGTGATGGACGCAATTGAATTAATTTTAGACACAGATAATTCATTAAAAAATATTTATATATCTGGCGGTTTTAATAAGAATAAAATATTCGTTGATTTTCTATCATTGCTAAAGCCAAATGTTACTATAAGAATTCCTAATGGGAAAAACGAAAGTGCTTTAGGAGCAGCTTTATTAATGAAAGAATATTTAAACGAACCTGAATATAATAAAAAATAAAAAAATGTTACAAAGTAGAAGAATTTATTTACCACCATTAAGTTTAATCGGCCCAGGGGCATTAAATGATCTTGGTGAAGAGTTAAAAGCGCTTCCTTATAAAAAAGCTCTTTTCGTTACTGATGAAGTATTAGTTAAAATTGGCGTAGCAGATAAAGTATTAGATGTTTTAAAAGTATCTGGAATAGAAGTTGTCATTTTTGATAAAGTTCGTCCCAATCCTACAGTTAAAAATGTAACGAATGGTCTAAAATTATTAAAAGAGAATTCTTGCGATTTTATTTTAACATTAGGAGGAGGATCTCCTCAGGATTGTGGTAAAGCAATCGGAATATTAGCAACCAACGGAGGCGATGTTAAGGATTATGAAGGAACTAATTTATCAAAAAAAGCTTCATTGCCAATTATAGCTATTAACACAACTGCTGGTACGGCTAGTGAAGTAACCATTAATTATGTAATTACCGATGTAAAGCGTCAAGTAAAAATGGTAATTGTAGACAAAAACTGTTTAGTATCTATAGCAGTAAACGACCCTGAATTAATGCTCGGAAAACCAGCAGCTTTAACAGCTGCAACAGGAATGGATGCTCTAACTCATGCAATTGAGGCCTATGTTGCTAAAGGAGCATTTGGATGGAGTAATGCTTTAGCAATTGAAGCGATAAAGCTGATATCAGCTAGCTTAGAACAAGCGGTAAAAAATGGATCAGATATCGAATCTAGAAGCAAAATGGCTTGGGGACAATTTATTGCTGGCCAGGCATTTTCAAACGCAGGATTAGGTTTTGTTCATTCAATGGCGCATCAATTAGGAGGGGTGTATGATTTACCTCACGGAGTTGCAAATGCAGTATTATTGCCACATGTTGAAAGATTTAATATACCATCATGCGCTTATAAACTTAAAAAAGTAGCAAAAGCTATGGGAGTTGTAGTTGTAGACATGAGTGATTTGGAAGGTGCCAACGCAGCTATTAAAGCAATTGAAAGATTATCTACGGCAGTAGGAATTCCTTCGGGATTGAAAGAACTGGGTGTAAAAGAGGAAGATTTTGAGGCGATGGCTAAAAATGCCATTCAAGATGTGTGTACAGGAGGTAATCCAAAAGACGTTACGGTTGAAGATGCAATTGCAATTTATAAAACAGCAATGTAAATTATTAAAAAAACATAAAACGTCATAACTTTTAGAGTTGATGTCTTTTTCGGTTGATTATATTTTTTTACTTAAAAGTAATATAAAACAGCCGTTACACATGTGAGGGCACTGAAAAAGCATCTCATTTTTAAAAGTAATTTTATAAAGCGATTAAGGAATAAATAATATTTCTTAATCGCTTTTTGTTTCCTGTTAATTTTTGGTGTTTTCTTACATCAAGTCAAAAAACGGATAAATCGAGGTGTTTCCCCCGTTTATTCAAACAACTTTTATACCTATTAGCTTATTATTCATTTAAGGTTAACAGCAAAAATTGTCATTGCTCCTTGAATTTCCTTGTTTTTTTTAGACCATATAAGACCGTTGCAAGGTACATGACAAAAACAAAGACCCAAACTTAGGGTGTAAATCATTGTTTGTTAGCTTATTAAGATGTAT
This sequence comes from Flavicella sp., assembly GCF_037132785.1. Lineage (GTDB taxonomy): Bacteria > Bacteroidota > Bacteroidia > Flavobacteriales > Flavobacteriaceae > Flavicella. The sequence continues at coordinate 6,931 of NZ_JBAHZZ010000024.1, forward strand.
ATTCAAGCCATGAAACTACAAATAACACCTACTTTTGCAGATAGCATTTGTGATTTA
>NZ_JBAHZZ010000028.1:0-6924 GCF_037132785.1 Flavicella sp.
TGTAGGATTTTGATTTTTTTTCATCTAAAAGAGTCTCAATTTATACTCTTTCTTTACGAGTAAGTCGTCTATGTTTTTTTACTGCCATTTTACAAATCTATAAATTTAGATTTGTTGCGTTAAGTTATTGAATGGAGGCTCCTTCTCTACATTTTTAATAAACTTTTTGATTTTGGCTTTTATGTTTGGAGAATATTATTTTTATTATGAACTAATATATAATTATAAATGTCATTATTTTTCATTTAAATCTCGTCTAATTCACTGCAAATCTCAGAGTTATATTCACCAATAACTGTAACTATTTTATCAGAGAGGTCTCTTTCTTTTAGCGTGCAACTAATTGTGTATATTTGTTCTAAAGTAATGTGTGCATACAACTTGTTTTTTGACGGTTTGAAACCATAAGGTACTCATTCATCAAAACATGAAAGTTAGGAATCTCTACTTTTCTGTTTAAAAAGATAGAACCAAAGACTCAAATCAAAAAATTTCATTTATTTGTTAAATTCAAGTAATAGACACCTTAATAATCAATAAACATAAGGTTTTATGTATGTCATTTACAAAAATAAAACATCTATAAATTGATTAGAACAACATCACATCAATTTTCCCTGTCAATTATAGATAGGAAATTATTGGGATAGAATTACAGTTACAGAATCGGGTAAAAAATAAAAAAATTAATATTAGTATTTCACAAATATTAATCATAAGAACTCAAGTATACCGCTATAAATCACGAAAAATTTGGAGTTTGCTAAATTCTTAATCAATAAATTCATCAATTTTCAAAAACACTGTGTTATTTCTATTGTTTTATAACCATAAAAAATTCATACTATCACTACATTTGTACTGACTAAAGACAGCTTATAAACTGTCTTTAGTCAAAAAAAAATAATTCTTTGGAAAATGTAGTTACTACATTGCTTCTTAGAATAAAAAAAACAAATAGGTATTGAGTGTTTCAATACTAAAAACGAAGAACCTTATGACTACAAAAACATCGCAAATCGTGTATACAATTACGGACGAAGCTCCGGCATTGGCTACTCATTCTTTTTTACCTATTGTAGAATCTTTTACAAAACAGGCTAATATTAATATTCAAAAGAAAGATATCTCTCTTGCTGCAAGAATTTTATCAAACTTTCCAGAATATTTGAAAGAAGAACAAAAGGTTTCTGATGCATTAGCTGAATTAGGAGTACTGGCTAAGACTCCAGAAGCAAACATCATCAAATTACCTAACATTAGCGCTTCTATACCTCAGTTGAAAGCTGCGATAGCAGAATTGCAAACTAACGGATTTGAAATCCCTGATTTTCCTGAAGCGCCTAAAAATGTAAATGAAGAAAAAATAAAAGCAAGCTATTCTAAAGTCTTAGGATCTGCTGTAAACCCAGTATTAAGAGAAGGTAATTCTGACCGTAGGGTTGCTGGACCAGTAAAAGAATATGCTAAAAACAATCCTCATTCTATGGGAGCATGGGCTAGAGATTCCAAATCGCATGTTGCAAGTATGGATGAAGGTGACTTTTACGAAAGTGAAATTTCTACTACAATTACTGAAGCCGGAAATGTAAAAATAGAACTGATCGGAAACGATGGATCTATTACTGTTCTAAAATCATCAACTTCAGTGTTAAAAGGAGAGATCTTAGACGCATCAGTATTAAGCATTAACAAATTAAAATCTTTTATTGCTAAAGAAATTGAAGATGCTAAAACTAAAGGAATATTATTCTCTGTTCATATGAAAGCAACAATGATGAAGGTTTCAGACCCTATAATCTTTGGTGCAATTGTAGAAGTATTTTACAAAGACGTTTTTGAAAAATACGCAGCAACATTTACTTCCTTAGGAATTTCTTCTCATAATGGTTTAGGAGACGTTTATAATAAAATCTGTTCTTTACCTGAAAACGAACAAGCAGAAATTAAAGCTGCTATCGAAAAAGTTTACGAAAACAGCCCAGCCTTGGCAATGGTAAACTCTGATAAAGGAATCACAAATTTACATGTCCCAAGTGATATTATTATTGATGCCTCTATGCCTGCAATGATTCGTACATCTGGTCAAATGTGGAATGCAGAAGGGAATCCCCAAGACACTAAAGCAATTATTCCAGATCGTTGTTACGCTGGTCTTTACCAAGAAACTATTGATTTCTGCAAGAAAAATGGAGCATTTGACCCAACAACAATGGGAACTGTTCCTAACATTGGATTAATGGCTCAAAAAGCTGAAGAATATGGTTCTCATGACAAAACTTTCCAAGTAGCTAATTCTGGTATTGTAAAAATAACGGATGCAATCGGAAACACTTTATTAGAAAAAACTGTTGGAGCTGGTGATATTTTTAGAGCTTGTCAAACAAAAGATGCACCTATCCAAGACTGGGTAAAGCTTGCTGTTACAAGAGCAAAAGCAACACAAACTCCTACTATATTTTGGTTAGACGAAAACAGAGGTCATGATGCTCAAATCATCAAAAAAGTAAATACATACTTACCAGACCATGATACTACTGGATTAGATATTTCTATCCTTTCACCTGTTGAAGCTACTAAATTTACTTTAGAAAGAATAAAAAAAGGACAAGACACAATTTCTGTGACTGGTAATGTTTTACGTGATTATTTAACAGATTTGTTCCCGATTTTAGAATTAGGTACTTCTGCGAAAATGTTATCTATTGTTCCATTAATGAATGGTGGTGGTTTGTTTGAAACAGGTGCAGGTGGATCTGCTCCTAAACATGTTCAACAATTTGTTAAAGAAGGACATTTACGTTGGGATTCATTAGGTGAATTTTTAGCTTTATCTGTTTCTTTAGAAGACTTAGGAGTCAAAACAAACAATGACAAAGCAACTATCTTATCTCAAACACTAAACGAAGCAAATAGCACTTTCTTAACAAATGACAATTCTCCTTCTCGTAAAGTTGGTGAATTAGACAATAGAGGAAGTCACTTTTACTTAGCAATGTACTGGGCACAAGCTTTAGCTGCTCAAACAGCTGACACAGAATTACAAGCTGTATTTACCCCACTCGCTAAAGAATTAGCAGCAAACAAAGACGCAATTTTGTCTGAATTAAATAACGCACAAGGACCTGAAATTGACTTAGGGGGTTACTTCTACCCTAACACTAAAAAAACTTCAGTTGCTATGAGACCAAGTGCTATTTTTAATAAAGCAATAGCTTCTATTGGGTAAATAGTCACTCTAAATCATAGTCTTAAAAAAGCGTCTGAATTATATTTAGACGCTTTTTTATAACTATATAAAAGGTCCATAAATTAATTTTTTCTTCTTAGAAGAATCTCTAATTATTAATTCAGGATCCAAAATCATTTTATTCAATACAGGTGGAGTATCAGACTCTTTTATCCTTCTCAAAAAAGCCTCTGCTGTAAGCTTACCAATCTCAGTACTATGTTGTTCAATTGTAGTTATCGATGGAGAAACTAATGAGGTAAATGGCTCATTACCAAACCCAACAATAGCAATTTCTTCGGGTACTTTAATGTTTTTCTCTTTTAAAAACTCCAATGCTCCCAAAGCAGCATAATCACCTGCAACATATACTGCATCCGGTCTATTTTGATGATTTAACAACTCCTCCATAATCAATCTGCCATTTTTTTTAGTAAGATTGCATTCAAAAATTAAATCCTCATCCAAGGGCAAGCAATGTTTTTCAAGAGCATCTCTATATCCTCTAATCCTATTTTTAAATATTCGAGTATGACTAAACCCACCGATATGGGCAATTCGCTTACAATTCTGTTGCACCAAATGATCCACAACCATATGACTACTTTTATAATCATCAATCCCAATATAATCGACTCCCAAATCATTCTCTCCTCTATCAAAAAGCACCAAGGGTATTCCTTTTGATTTTATTTTTTCATAATACGAAAAATCTTTCGTTTCATTTGCTAACGATGCTATAATCCCATCTACTTGTGTAAAAAGCAATGCATCAATAGTTCTACACTCTTTTTCAAAAGACTCATAAGATTGAGAAATAATGATATTATACCCTTCAATATTTAGTGCATTTTCAATACTCTCCAAAACCGCAGAAAAGAAACTACTATTTGCGCGTGGAATAATAACCCCTACCAAATTACTTTTACCTCTCCTAAGAGCACTCGCTAAATAATTAGGTTGGTAATTTATATCTTTTGCTACTTGCTGAACTGAAACTTTAGTTTTCTCACTTATTCTAGGGTGATTATTCAATGCTTTTGAAACAGCAGAAGGAGTCAACCCTAATACGTTTGCAATATCTTTTATCGTAGTTTTTTTTTTAGTTCCCAAATTATATTTATATATTTGTTCCAACGTTTGAACAAAAGTAGTTTATTTTTATAACAACACCAAACTACTAACCTTTTCAAAACACAATAAACATCAGTGTTATAAAGGGTTTTTACGTGTTTAAAAAAGGATTGTATTTAACAATCCTCTTTTTTAATAAAAGTGTTCAAACGATAGAACAAACTAAACTAGTGAAGAATATATGAGCCTAGATAACTAATATAGGTTATGAATAAAACTGAATCAATAATTAAATTAAACAAAAATAAGATGGGTAAAGTAGTAACTTTCGGAGAGATCATGTTAAGATTAGCTCCACAAGGATTTTTAAGATTTTCACAAGCGAACAGTTTTGACGCTGTCTATGGTGGTGGAGAGTCTAACGTAGCTGTTTCTTTAGCAAACTACGGAGTAGATGTAGATTTCGTAACACGTTTACCAAAAAATGATATTGGTCAATGTGCCATGATGGAAATGCGTAAAAGAGGTGTAAATGTAGATAAAATCGTATACGGAGGAGATCGTTTAGGAATTTATTTCTTAGAAACGGGTGCTGTATCTAGAGGATCTAAAGTTGTTTATGACCGTGCGCATTCTGCAATCTCGGAAATCAAATCTGGTATGATCAACTGGGAAGAAGTATTTGAAGGTGTTGAGTGGTTTCACTGGACAGGTATTACTCCTGCTATCTCTCAAGGTGCTGCTGATGTTTGTTTAGAAGCAGTAAAAGCTGCTAGTAAATTAGGCGTTACTATTTCTACAGACTTGAACTATAGAGCTAAATTATGGAATTTTTGTGATGATGCACACAGAGAATCTATTATGACTGAATTGACTTCTTACTGTGATATCGTTTTAGGAAACGAAGAAGATGCTGAAATGCACTTTGGTATCAAACCAGAAGGAATCAGTGTTCAAACGGAAGGACACAATGTAAAAGCAGAAGCGTTCTTATCTGTATGTGAACAAATGATGAAAAAATTCCCGAGAGCTAAAAAAGTAATTACTACTTTAAGAGGTTCTATCTCTGCATCTCATAACACTTGGGCTGGAGTATTGTATGATGGAAAAAAATTATTACAAACTCGTCAATATCAAATCACTGATATCGTTGATAGAGTTGGTGGTGGAGATTCATTTATGGGAGGATTGATATACGGATTATTAAAATACCCTGAAGATGATCAAAACGCATTAGACTTTGCAGTTGCAGCTTCTTGTTTGAAACACACAATCAAAGGAGACGCAAACTTAGCTACAATTGCTGAAGTTGAAAAATTAATGGGAGGTGACTCATCAGGAAGAGTTGCACGTTAATCAATAATCTTATTATATCGTGAAATAGAAATCCATTTTACGATATCTTTTTAAAAAATACAATATGGCACAGTTTACTAGAATTGAAGTTGCAGCAGCAATGAAAGAAACAGGGATGATTCCTTTGTTTTTTAACAATGATATAGAATTAAGTAAAAAAGTTTTAAAAGCTTGTTACAACGGAGGAGCTCGTTTGATGGAGTTTACTGCTCGTGGAGATTTCGCTCACGAAGTTTTTGGAGAATTGACTAAATATGCAATTGCTGAATTACCAGGAATGATTATGGGTGTTGGTTCTATTACAGATGCAGGAGCTGCCTCTTTATATATGGCATTAGGAGCTAACTTTATAGTTACTCCCGTTTTAAGAGAAGACATTGCTATCGCTTGTAACCGTAAAAAAGTTTTATGGTCACCAGGATGTGGTTCTTTAACTGAAATTGCCAGAGCTGAAGAATTAGGGTGTGAAATTGTAAAACTTTTCCCTGGAGACTTATATGGACCTAAATTCGTAAAAGGAATCAAAGGACCTCAGCCTTGGACTTCTATTATGCCTACAGGTGGAGTTGCTCCTACTGTTGAGAATTTAACAGGGTGGTTCGACGCAGGTGTTACTTGTGTTGGTATGGGATCTCAATTGATTTCTAAAGATATTATTGCAAATAAAAATTACGCTAAACTTGAGCAAGATGTAAAAGATGCACTTGCAATTGTCAAGAAAGTAAGAAAATAATTATATGAGGCGCAATGAAAATTGCGCCTTTCACTTCTCTCCATTAAAAAACGTTAACACTATAAGCATCAGACGATCTAAAAACTATTTCAAAACAACGGAAATTTACGCACATGAAGCAAAACATAGTTTGAATTTTTTATATTTATGTCTCTTTGACTGATTATAGGGTAAAAACAAATACATCAGTGTGTTTATCTACACTTTAGAATTCTTAGCAAATAGAATTGAAAAAGATCAATACTTAAAGCATCTTAAAATAAAATTATCAACTGATAATGGATACAATATTGACTCCCTAAAACCAATTAACTAGTGTATAGGTATGCACTGACAACCTATAAACCTCACTATGCTTGTTTTGAGTGTGAAAAAACATTTCAAGAAGATTACCTCCATTCAATAACTTAACGCAACAAATCTAAATTTATAGATTTGTAAAATGGTAGTAAAAAAACATAGACGACTTACTCGTAAAGAAAGAGTATAAATTGAGACTCTTTTAGATGAAAAAAAATCAAAATCCTACATT
>NZ_JBAHZZ010000061.1:0-13803 GCF_037132785.1 Flavicella sp.
TACCAACTCTGCAAAAGACACATTTTAAAAAGAAACAAACCATCATAGCAAGGCTTACCAACGGCACTTTTACCCCTGGAATAGTCCTTGTCTATTATTTTTGAAATTAGATCCCAATCGATAAGAATATTTATTTGACTAAAAAATGCAGCTTTTATCCTTTCTTGTACGTAAATCACAAATGCTATCTGCAAAAGTAGGTGTTATTTGTAGTTTCATAACTTAAATATACGCCTTAATAAGCTAACAAACAATGATATAAAACCTAAGTTTGGATCTTTGTTTTTGTCATGTACCTTGCAACGGTCTTGTAATAATAATTTGGAATATTTTTTATTCAGATAAGCAATAAAAGCATAGCTCCGCTACGGTTCTATTTTTGTGTGAAATATGAATGAAAAAGAAACTAATTAATCAATCATTTTGATGTTTATTTGATATAACACGTGCCTAAGTCTAATAAGAGTAATTTTATTCAATTTTTAAAACTAAAGAACTGAATTCCTCAGGCTTAAATTTAAATTTTCCTTTTCCATTCTCAATAATCAAACTGTATATATCTTTCTTATACAATTGTTCCTTCAATTTATACATGCCATCCTTCAAATTTAATTTAGAAATTAGATCTTTAGGAAGCACCATTTCTATCTCTTCAAATGATTTCCCTTCAAAATTTGCTACAATTATTAATTTCTCCGAATCTGACCAACGTGCAAACGAAAAAAGGGGGGTAGAATACCTTTTATTTTGTTTTCTATTGTATGAATGCAAATCATAATACTCACCCATTAGTGCCGAACTCTTAACTGTAAAGTTCAACAATCTCTTGTAAAAATCACGAAGATTTTTTTCTTCAATTATCAAACCAGCTCCATCAAACTTACCTCTATTCATCCATCTTTGGTGAGCAGGGACTCCAATATAATCAAATATGGATGTTCTAGTAGCAGTTCCAAAACCAGCATTTTCTTCAGCTTTCTCTCCAACTTCTTGTCCAAAATAAATCATAGTTGGTGAAGTTGTTAAAGTTGCTGAAACAAGCATTGCTGGTATTACTTTTTTTGAATCACCTCCAAAACCAGGACTAGCAAAACGCTGCTCATCATGATTCTCTAAAAAATGTAACATATGATGTTCTATGTCTTCTAAATCTTTTACTATTGACGTAATATGATCCGTACTTCCTTTCCCTCTAACAATACTTTTTATTGTGTCATACAAAGCTACTTTATCATATAAATAATCCATCTTTCCTTTATGAATATAATCTCTATACAGAGCAGGGTTGTAGACCTCTGCCAGTAAAAACACATCTGGATTTTTAATTTTAAGAGAAGAATTCATATAGCTCCAAAACTCCACAGGAACCATTTCTGCCATGTCATATCTAAATCCATCTACTCCTTTGTCTAACCAAAAAAGTGTAATATCCCTAAATTTATTCCATGAATCTGGAATTTCTTTTCCTTTCCAAAAAGCATAATGTTCATTAAAATCTTTTTTATCAAAGTCATCAGGTAAACTCTCAAAATCATAAGATCCATCTGGTTTGATTCCGTAATTTATTTTTACGGTTTCATACCAATCATAAAAATTTGGTTGAGCCAACCTAGAACCATTACCCGTCCATTTCGCAGGTACTTCATAAAACTCTCCATCAATATCTTTATTTAATTCTCCTCCTAAAGGTTTATAATTATTTAAAAACTCTGGAACTTTAAATTCTTCTCCTACCACATAATAAAAATTATTATTTTTATCATATTCCATAGTCGTATCATCATTAACTCCAAAATCCACCACGCCAGCTGGATTCGTCAATCCTTTATATTTTCTAGCTATATGATTAGGAACTATATCAATAATTACCTTTAAACCCATTTTATGAGTTCTTGCTATCAAAGCTTCAAACTCTTGCATTCTATTTTCAGGATTCACCGCTAAATCAGGGTCAACATTATAATAATCTTTTACAGCATAAGGAGAGCCTGCCCTTCCTTTTACCACATCAGGATCGTCGTTTGAAATTCCGTACTGGGTATAATCTGTAACCATGGCGTGGTGCAATACACCCGTATACCAAATATGGGTTACCCCTAAATCTTTTATTTCTTTTAAAGCTACTTCAGAGAAATCTTCAAATTTACCTATGCCATTTTCTTCAATAGTTCCCCATGGTTTATTAGTAGTATTTGTATTCCCAAACAACCTTGTAAAAACTTGATACACAACTTTCTTGTTTTCTATCTCTAATGATTTAGATTTCTCATCTTGTTTCGAACAAGCCAAAACAGTAATTATTACAACTAAATAAACAACAATATATTTCATAAATTATTTCTTTAAGGCTAACAATACAATATCAAATGGTGAATCTATAATTACCATTCCTTTATCTACTACAACTTCTATATTTGAATAGGCATCTAACAAATGACTGCCATTTTCAAATACATCAGATACATTTAGTTTTTTAATTCCTTTAGTTAAATCCAAACCAACAACTACATTATCGACAAAGTTTCCCTTTGAGAAACGCCGTGAAAAACAATAAGGAGATTCTGAAATTATTTGATGAACCCCTGCTCCTACAGCTGGATGATCTCGTCTAAAACAGCCCAGTTTCTGCCAATGTTCCATCTTTAATTTTGTCCCTTTATCATTCTCTATAAGATCCCAATTCATAAATGAACGCAAATTAGCATCACCTTCTGCATTTTCAATTTCCAAAGGTCTGTCTGACTCATCACCATAATACACCTGAGAAATTCCTGGTGTTAATAAAAGTTTTATCGCAGATTCTCTATTTCTCTTTCTTTTAGGGTCAAAAGGTTGACTGTCATCATGGGAAGAAAAATAATTCATCACAGAATAGCCGTTTAACTCTGTATTTAGAATATTCGAATATCTCGAAAACAATTCTTCATACGATTTTTCTGCATTGTATTTAAATTCAAAATTGATAACACTGTTAAAACCATTTTCAAAATAATTTACTTTTTTGTCGCCAAAATCAAATGCTGTTGCAGTACTAATATTAAAATTATATACTTCAGCAACGGTAAAGAATTCAGAAGAATCCATAACTTTCTCTGGATTATTATTTTTCCAATCGGCAAATGCGTCGTTACAAATATCTTTAAATTCTTTCCAGACGTATTCTTCAGTATGTTTTACTGTATCAACACGATAGCCATCAATACCAAACTCAGTTATATAATCCGCTAGCCATTTCATTATATAAAACCTAGGTGCTCTAGGGTAACCTGTTTTTAAGAAGAAAACATCTAGCTCTTCAATTTCCTTTTTATACCTGCCTTCAGATTTCCATTTAGAAACCAATACCTCTGGCAACTCTACATCATTATTATTTTCTGTTTTAATATCTGGTAGATTTTCTACCAAAGTACATCTAACGGTAGATTCATAATCCTTATAAGTACAAGTAGGTTTTGTTCTTACCCAATCAGACTCCCAAACAGGATCTTTTTCAGTAACAGGTCCAATATGATTTACAACAGCATCAAGTACAATTCTTATTCCGTGTTTATGCGCTGTTTCTACCAAGTCTTTTAAGTCCTTTTTAGTTCCAAAATTTGGGTCTAAGCTAGTCCAATCACGAATCCAATATCCATGAAATCCATAAGTTACTCCTTGTCCTTCATTTACTGATCCCTTAATTTGCTCCATAATAGGAGTCATCCAAATTGCATTTATTCCTAAATCTGTAAAATATCCCGTTTTAATCTTTTCCGTAATCCCTATTAAATCACCTCCTTCAAAACCTCTTAAAACCCCAGTTTCTTCAGTTCTTTCAAAATTTACATCATTCGAAGTATCTCCATTATAAAACCGATCTGTAAGTAAAAAATAAACATTTGCCGCTTCCCAAACAAAAGGTGTTTTGGGATTGATTTCAACCTTTTTATTCAACTCACAAGATGTTGTAATTATAAGAAAACTCCAAACGATCAATCTTAGTGTGCTGTTCTTTTTTATAAACATATTTTTATTTTTTCTTGTTTCGTAACGGTTAATTTGACTTTTAATAATCCATCAGTATATTCAAAACTCGATGCCTTTCCATTCACCAAAACTTTTGTTGGCACTTTGGAAATATTATGAACTATAAGATGTACATTCTTTGATGTTCTATCGTTTAATATCCCAATTTCAGATTTTATTGAAATTTTTATCGTTTTTCTTTTTATGTCACTTTTAAAATGAAACAATTCGTAAGCTCCCTTTTCATAAGCTTTAGGGGTTTTTCCATTATCATTATATAATTGTCCTTTACTTTCTTTTATTTCATTGTCGTAATAAAAATGTAGATCAAAATTGATCAAAGAGTAATCATCCGTAGTCTGTATCGTTTTGATTCTTGGTATAAATGCACCCGCTCGAACAAAAGTTGGAATTTTATCATTTTTCAGGTTAATTATATGCTCAGACCCTGCTGTATATTTTTTATCTGTATAAAAATCAAACCAATTGTTTGTTGATGGAAAATATACATTCGCTTTTTGTTGGCCTTTTTGCACTACTGGATGCACTAATATATCTTTACCCCATAAATAAGTATCAGACAGCGTAAATAATTGCTCATTATTTGGCTCTTCAAACAACAACGGGCGCATCAAAGGGATTCCTTTTTGATTATTTTCAAAAGACATCGTATAATTATACGGTAATAATTGATAGCGTAATTCTATAGCTTTTTTAGCCAAAGCCTTTGTTTTCTCTTTTTTGAAAATCGGTTCTGAAGCTAATTCTTCTTGTGCATGAGGTCTAAATACAGGTTGAAATACACCGTATTGCAACCAACGGACATATAATTCATCATCTTCATAAGACCCCGCAAAACCACCTAAATCGGAATGCATATAAGCCATTCCTTGCATGCCCATTTGTAAGGCAATTTCCATTTGAGATTGCAAACCACCCCAAGTTCTATTTACATCTCCAGACCAGGGAATCATTCCAAATCTTTGAGATCCGGAATAACCAGCTCTCATCAATATAAAAGGGCGTTGTTCTGAGAAATCCTTTTGATAGCCGTCAGACACTAATTTAGCCCAATAATGACCATATACATTATGAACTTCATCTGCTGTTCCTTTAGCATGTAAAAGATCTTTTGGATGTACTTCAGGCTCACCTAAATCTCCCCACCAACCAGCAATTCCCCAGTCTGTATGTTTTTTATAAATTTCCCAAAACCAGTTTTTTCCTTCTTCTTTAAAAATATCTATCAGACCAGTACTTCCGAAATAGAAATCATAGACATAAGGCTTGCCTTTTTTATTCTTTGCTAGAATATCTTTTTCAACTGCATCATCCCATTTTTTAGAGGTCGTCAAAACAAAAGGTTCAGTAATCAGAACCGTTTTCACACCCAAATCCTTAAAATCAGCAATCATTTTTTTGGGAGTAGGAAATGAATCTTTTAAAAACTCAAAATTACCCATAGTCCCTTGAATATCTTTTCCAAACCAATACAAATCTAAAATAATAGCATCCAACGGAATTTTATCTTCTCTAAATTGATTTACGACATTACGAGTTTCTTCTTCTGAATGATAACCAAATCTACTTGCAAAATTACCAAATACCCATCTGGGTGGCAAAGGTTGTTTTCCTGTAAGTTTTGTATAAGAGTTTAATAATTCTTCCCAAGATTCTCCAACAATGACTTGGTAGGTTTTTCTTCCTCCTATCGTTTCGTAATTCAGCGAATTGTTCTTTTTACTATCCAAATCCAACCACCCTATTTGAGCATTGTCAAAATGAATCATATATCTTTTTGAAGACAAAACAATAGGCATGGTAAAATTCATTAATTTTGATTGGGTTTCATAGCCATAATCAGCTTTGTTATAAAGCTCCAAGCGATGTCCTCTTCTATTCATTCCAAGGGCTCTCGCTCCGCCACCATACAAAACTTCTTTTTCATCCAAAACAAAGTTTAATACCTCAAGAGAATCCTTTAGTATATAACCTATGTTTTCAGATATTATTTGTTTATTTTGATAGCTATAATTTATTTGAAAAGGTTTTTTTTGAATTCGAACATCAAGGTCACCTGAACTAAATCGAATTAAATCATTTGTTTCTTTAAAATTTGTTTTTACCGCTTGATTTTCTAAAACTACAGCATGCGATTTTTTTGAATACACTTCACCTAAAGGGATAAAAGAGGTTTCAATAATTTCATTTGAATAAAATTTTAAATTATAAGATCCATCATTTAGAATGATTTCCAAACTATTGTTCTTATACAAAGTACTTTTAAATATTCTATCATTATTTTGCGCCTGAGAAATCGTGACAAAAAACACAAGTAGAAAATAAATTATTGATTTAAACATATTATTTTTTTAATAAAAAAGTTAGTGGAATATCAAATCGTTTTTGCCAAGATAACTCAGTATGGTCGGCTCCTTCAAATTTCAAATTCTGAAAATTTTCATTTGTATATCCTTTAGATTGAAATAAAACATTTACCTGATCTTCAAATTGCACATAATATTGATCTAATGATTTAGTTCCAAAATCAAAATAAAATTTATGTGTTTTAGCAGCAGGCATATTGTCTTTTATATACCTAAAAAAACCATTTGAAATAAGATTCGTGTTTTCTTTGTCCCATTTCATTCCTATCCAATGTGTAGAAAGACAAGCGGCGCCAGAAAAAACATCAGGATACTCACAAATGGCATACATAGACATCAACCCTCCCATGCTAGAGCCAGCAACAAATGTATTTTCTCTGTTTGTCTCAACGGCATAGGTTTTATCAACATAAGGCTTTACCTCCTCCACTATAAACTTTAAATAGGCATCTCCATTAAATAGCTCTAAACTCATTTTATGATTGTTTTGCTCTGCAATAGTAAAAATAGAATTTAAAGATTTCTTTGGAATATAGTTTAGGGCTTTTTTGGGGTATAAATCGAAAAACCGACTCTTAGCAATAGAGTGAATTCCTACGACAATAAAAGGTTTTACCAAGCCTTTATTCATCAATTTAGTGGAAATTTCATCTACCTTCCATTCTTGTTGATTCCAAGTTGAAGTCTCGTCAAAAAGATTCTGACCATCGTGCATATACACAACAGCATATTTCTTTTCTTTTGAATAATTTTTAGGCAGCCAAACATCTACTGTTCTCGGAACTATATTATTCGATGGAAATTGTTTTATACGATCTATTTTCCCTGAACTTAGCACTCCCTTATATTCTGTTATAACCATTGTTTTCTGATCCTTTTTAACTTTCTTTTCTCCACAAGAAACTATCAAAATAAATACCATTATTAAAATATATTTCATTTTTACATTTTTGTTGTTCACCATAAACCTTTTTTCTACTTAAAATCCACCTATAAAACCCCAGTTTTGGCAATTGAAAAGTCCAAATTTAAAAACAAATAATTTTTATTTTCAGACCTTTCAACACCAACCAACTTAACCAAACTTTTATTTACCACACGAGTATAATCAGAGATATACCGAGAAACCAAAGCACCACTGAAAATTCTTATATTCCATGTTTAATCTCCAAAATTGTGGTGTTTTTAATTACTTCCGATTGAATTACATCAAAACAATTAATTAAAGTGGTTATTCAGGAAAAAAATTGTTTAACCTGCTTTTAAACTACCACGGTACAATCGTTTGCTAATACAATAAACTCTTCTCCTTTTATAAATATTTTTATACTTTTATCTGACTCATTCGTAAACTTACAATCATTTTGAGTTTTTTCAACTTTAATTGTGACTCCTCTAAAATTAATTTTAAAAGAATACGATTTCCATTCTTTAGGAATTTGAGGGTTAAATGTCAACTTTTCATCTGCCCAAACTCGCATTCCTCCAAAACCTTCAACAATTGACATCCAGGTTCCTGCCATTGATGTTATGTGTAAGCCCTCATCCACTTCATGGTTGTAATCATCTAAGTCCAAACGAGAAGTTCTTAAATATTGTTCATATGCCTTTGGAATTCTATCAATGGACGCTGCCAAAATAGAATGAATACAAGGAGACAAAGAAGATTCGTGAACAGTTAATGGCTCATAAAAATCAAAATGCTTTTCTATTTCTTCTTTTTGAAATTGATTTTCAAACATATAAAAACCTTGTAAAACATCTGCCTGTTTTATATAACAAGATCTCAATATCCTGTCCCATGACCATTTTTGATTGATAGGTCTATTTTTTTTGTCTAATTCCGAAGTAGGAATTAATTCTTTGTCTAAAAAGCCATCTTGTTGTAAAAAAACTTCATGCTTTTCACTATAAGGAAAATACATATTGTTCGAAACCTTTAACCAGGATTCAATCTCTTCTTTTGTAAGATTTGTCAATTCAATAATTCTTGAATAATCATCAGAATATTCTGTTTTTACTTTCTGTAAATTGTCAGCAGTATATTCAATACACCATTTCGCTAAATAATTTGTGTAAA
The DNA here is from genome assembly GCF_037132785.1 of Flavicella sp. Lineage (GTDB taxonomy): Bacteria > Bacteroidota > Bacteroidia > Flavobacteriales > Flavobacteriaceae > Flavicella. Next base: position 8,473 of record NZ_JBAHZZ010000061.1, read on the forward strand.
AATTATTATTGATATTATTTTCGTATTCATTTGGTCCTGTAACTCCAAGAATTACATACTTGTTTCTATCTTGAGAGAAAGTTGCTCTTTGATGCCAAAAACGAGCGACTCCAATCATAACTTCCATTCCTAATTCAGGAATATAATTATAATCTCCTGTATAATTTACATAATTATTGATAGCATAAATCATGGCTCCATTCCTGTGAATTTCCTCAAAGGTAATTTCCCATTCATTATGACACTCTTCTCCATTCATAGTAACCATTGGATACAAAGCTGCCCCTTTAGTAAAACCTAATTTTTTTGCATTTTCAATGGCTTTACCCAATTGACTGTGTCGATATACCAAAAGATTCCTTGCTACTTTTGAATCTTTTGTCCTCATGTAAAAGGGAATACAATACGCCTCGGTATCCCAATAGGTACTTCCTCCATATTTCTCACCAGTAAAACCTTTAGGACCTATATTTAATCGGGCATCTTCTCCAGTATAAGTTTGACTTAATTGAAAAATATTAAATCGTATAGCTTGCTGGGCTTTTATGTCCCCTTCAATGACAATATCAGCTGTTTCCCATGCTTTAGCCCAGTAGGCAACTTGTTCTTCTAACAAGCTATCAAAACCAGTTTCCGATGCTTTTTGAATACTTTTTTTCGACTTAGAACTCAATTCATCGATAGCATAATTCATCGAATGAACATAACCTCCATATTTGTAAATTGTAAATGTTTCATTTTCTGACACCTCAGTAGTATAGGAAAACGAAATACTTTTTTCCTTCTTAACTACAGTCGGATATTTTTCTAGTTTTTCTTTATTTAATTCCAATTCAATGTACATTCCCGTACATACATGATACTCTGTCTTTAAGGTTTTTGCTAAAACCGAAGCGTAATTACCTTCGTGATTTACATCCAATATTTCCCAAAATAACTCGTCGTAATTTGTATCTTCATTACTAATTCCACCGTCTAAATAAGGCGAAAAAGTAACCTCTCCAGAGAAGTTCAAAGGAGTAACGCTGTAACGTATAGCACCTATTTCAGAAGTTGTCATACTTAAAAAACGTAGAGAAACAACGGCAACTTTATTCCCATTAGAAAGCTCTGCCTCAAAAGAACGTTGCAACCAACCTTCTTTCATATTTAATTCTCGCTTAAAGCAAGAAACTTTTACCTTTTGTAAATCTAATTCTATTCCTTTGATAAAAACACGAATACCTATCCAGTTAGGTGCATTTAATACTTTCGCAAAATATTCAGGGTAGCCATTTTTCCACCAACCAACTCTCGTTTTATCGGGGTAATACACTCCTCCGATATAACTTCCTTGAAAGGTCTCTCCAGAATAAGTTTCTTCAAAATTTGCTCTCTGTCCCATTACCCCATTTCCTATACTAAAAATACTTTCAGAAGAAGTAACCTTTTCAGGATCAAATCCTTGCTCAAGGATTGACCATTCATTTTCTATAATATAATTTTGATTCATTTTTTCTTTTTTTTTGCCTTAATACTTAAATAAAGGTAAGGTTTAGCCTTTTGAAGACTGATGTATCAATATCCAGCTTATAATAAGATTCAATACTTTTTTAAGTTAAGAACCCTACTTCAATAAAATTTATGATGTTAATTCAACAACCCCTTTGCATATTCAATAGTTAATTTTGAAGTACTAGACAACAAAAAGTCCGCTGCTCCAAGCATTTCTTCTTCTCCGATTCCCACACTCACCATCTTCGCTCTTTTAGCGGCTTCAATACCAGCAGCAGCATCTTCAATTACGATACAATTTTCTGGCTTCAGTTTCAGTTTTTCAGCTGCTATTAAAAAAACCTCAGGATTTGGTTTGGCTTTTGATACATCGTTTCCATCTACAATCGCCGTAAAGATTTCAAGAAGATTTACACCTTCTAATATGACCCTTGCATTTTTGCTCGCAGAACCTAAAGAAAAGGGAATATTGTTTTGTTTTAAAAACAACAACAATTCTTTAATCCCTGATAAAATATCACTCTCATCCATTTTTGCAACATAAGCCAAATAGCGTATGTTTTTTTCTTTCATATATTTCTCCTTTTCAAAATCTGTTAAAGTTACATCTCCTAAACTAAGAAGTATTTCCAACGATTTTCCTCTGCTAACCCCTTTTAGCAACTCGTTGTGCTCTTCTGTAAAATTAACTCCTAATTGATTTGCTAGCTCTTTCCATGCTAAATAATGAAATTTTGCAGTATCTACAATAACTCCATCCAAATCGAAAATAAAACCTTTTTCTTCCATCTTTATTCTGGTAATTGATAAGAAATAGCATTCTTATCTGTAATTAATAAATTGCATAAACCTGCTACAATAAGACTTATTCCTGCAATTACCATTGCAAAAATAGACTCATCACCTAATAATTTATACAGAAAGTTCACTCCTCCTAATGCTGCTATAATCTGAGGCAACACGATAAACATATTAAAAATTCCCATTATTACACCCATTTTTTTAGGATCTACAGAACTTGATAACATTGCATATGGCATAGATAAAATACTACCCCAAGCAATTCCTATTAACGAAAAAGATAAAATTAACCATGATGGAGAAGGAATGAAATACATTGATAAAAAACCAAATCCTCCCAAAATCAACGAAACTAGATGAACATACTTTCTATTGATACGTCTTTTTGCGGTATATAATACCATTAGCAAAGCAAAACCCATTGAAGACAATCCATAAACTCCCATATATGAACCTACCAAATCTGCAGCAGACTGATAGCTTCCATTGGCTTGTAAATAAGCTGTAGCCTCTGCTTCTATTTCCATATTATACTCGGCTTCTATAGGAGCAGGTGCACTAAATACAAATTCGGTTAATGCTGGCGTTGCTAAACTCCACATAGTAAAAAAGGCAAACCAACTAAAAAACTGAACCAAACCCAGTTTACGCATCGTAGATGGCATACTTCCAATATTCTCTTTGATGTCTGAAATAAAAGTTCCTTTTTTCTTTTTCTCTTCTTCAAAAGCCTCCATATCTTCGGGAGGATATTCTGAAGTTGTAAATATGGTAAATAAGATACTCGCCATAAAAACAAAAGCACCAATACCGAAAGCTATTTTAACTGACATGGGTAAAACACCTGGCCCTGCTTCATTACTAACTCCTAAATAAGTGATAAACCAAGGTAAATTACTCGCTGTCCAAGTTCCAATACCAATAATAAGAGTTTGTATTACAAATCCGTAAGACCTTTGTGAATCGTCTAACTTGTCTGCTACCAAAGCTCTAAATGGCTCCATACTGATATTTATGGAAGCATCTAAAATCCAAAGAAAACCTGCTGCTATCCACAATGTTGGTGAGTGAGGCACAAAAAACAAAGCTATAGAACTTAAAACAGCACCTATTAAAAAATAAGGACGTCGACGACCTAATTTTGGATGCCATGTTCTATCGCTTAAATAACCAATAATAGGTTGTACCAACAAACCTGTCAGAGGAGCTGCAATCCACAATAAAGGAATATCATGTTCATCAGCACCTAAGGTCTGAAAAATCCTTGACATAAAACCTCCTTGTAGTGCGAAACCAAACTGGATTCCTAAAAACCCAAAACTCATATTCCAAATTTCCCAAAAGCTTAGAATTTTTTTCTTCATCTTATCTATATTAACATTAGTTGAATGTTATCAGCAAATACAATTTCTTTTAGTCAAAATGATTTGACTCGAAGAAATGTGTAAAAAATTGTGATATAAATATAGTAAGGACAGTAGCGTCTTTATCTATATTTTAATGTGTGAAGAGTGAAATATTGATACAAAGTGAACGCTATGTTCAAGTACAAAGATAAATTATATTTTCTCTAAAAAACAAATGTTTTTTAAAAAAGTAATGAGAACCTAGTTCTCAAGACAGTCTAGACAACCTAATAGGCTAGATAAACACTCATAAAACTCATCTTCCAAAAAAAATAAATTATTTAGTAGATTCCCGAACTTTTAATGTTGTTGTGATTACTTTTGTTTCAAAAGGAGCATGTACATCCGTTTCCAAACGATCTACTAACATATTAGCAGCCTGCATTCCCATCGTAAAACCATGCTGCTCCATTGTTGTTATTGATGGCGTTGCGTATTGAGAAACTAAACCATCTGTAAACCCGATTACAGAAATATCTTCAGGTATGTTTAAGCCTCTTTTTTGGATTACTTTTATGGCTGTTGCCGCATAAATTTCGTTTACAGCAAAAATAGCATCTGGGTAGTCTTCTCTATTTACCAAACAACCAACCTGTTCTACAAGGTCTTTGTCTTTGTTTATTTTTAACACCAAAGACTCATCCAAAGAGAAACCTTTTTCTTCTAATGCCTTTTCATAACCCACTTTCCTTTTAAAAGCTACATCTACATAATCAGGAGTTGTAAGCATAGCAACTCTCTTAGCCCCTTTGTCTATTAAATATTTTGTGGCATTATAACCACCTTTGATATCATCAATAATTACCTTATCACAAGCAATCGTATCTTCAACTCTATCGAACAATACAAAAGGAATATCTTCTTCAATCAATTCTTGAAAATGCTTAAAATCTCCTTTACTCTGAGTTTCATTAGCCATTGCAACCAACAAACCGTCAACACTTCCATTTGCCAACATAGCAAGATTCATTACTTCTTTTTGATGTGATTCGTTTGACAAACAAACCATCACATTATAACCTCTCTCATTTGCAGCCTGCTCAACACCACTGATCACCTTTGAAAAAAAATGATGAGTAATTTCAGGAATCACAACCCCTAAAACCAACGTTTTTTGATTTCTGAGTTTTAAAGCAAAACTATTGGGTCTATAATTGTAATAATTTGCAAAAGCCTGAATACGTTCTCTCAGCTCCATACTTATTTCATTGCTGTTTTTCAATGATTTAGAAACTGTGGAAATAGACACGCCAAATTCTTTAGCGATAGCCTTAAGTGTTATTTTGGGTTTCATATAATTTATAATTGTTTAAATTATTGCTGAATATAGCAACGAAACAAACAAAGCTAATAATATTGGCATCAACCATTACTAACTTGTGAAATTTCTTGATTTTAAGTTTCTTTTTAATTAAAAAAACTCATATTAATGAAACAATATTACAAAATCAAACACATATAAAACATTTTTTTAATAAAAAAATAATGTATTATTAACCCGGAACCAATAGTTCTTTAATTAATATATTTTTTTGTATCTTTATTGATGGAAAAAACAGACTTACGAAGCGTGTCCGATCAAGAAAGAGAAATTATACGAAGGGATGCCATAAAAATGATAAATCGAGGA
>NZ_JBAHZZ010000063.1:0-35075 GCF_037132785.1 Flavicella sp.
GCATATTTTGATGAATTTTGTTTTAGAATTAATAGGTCACAATACAAAGAATCCATTTTTCATAAAACAATTCTTAGAATGGTACTACAAAAACCTAAATATCAAAAAAATACAAAACAGACACTAGGCGTATAACTCAGAATGTTTTTTTTGATTTGAAAGAGTCCGATGTCGACAATATAACTTTGACTGAGTTCCTTAGTAGTGTCGGCAAAATATAGCCTAGATTCATTATCGCTTATGAAAAATTATTTTTTCCAGTTATTTGGTATTTTTATTTGGAAATTACCATTTGGTTCGGTAACGTTTTTTAAATTATTTAGAAGAGGAACTTCGGAGCAGATTAAATTTAGAGAGTTGCTTAGTTTTTCTTTTTTACAACCCATAAAGCAAATCAATCCGATAATACATGATATGATGAGAAGTCTAGATGTTTTGTCTTTTTTCATGAAAATAAATCAGAAGATCTGGTTTTGTTTGAAATCAATTTTGTTACATTTATCAAAATTACTAAAAAAACACAAAGAATTCTATGAAAGCGTTGGTTATATCAGGAGGAGGAAGTAAAGGTGCTTTTGCAGGTGGTGTTGCTGAGTATTTGATAAAGAAGCAGATGAAATCCTATGATTTGTTTATAGGAACTTCAACAGGAAGTTTGTTGATTTCTCATTTGGCATTAGGGAAAACTACCGAGTTAAAGGAGTTGTATACAAATGTTACAAATAGAAGTATCTTTGATAATAACCCCTTTTATATAAAGAAAATACATGGAGAAAAAGTAGTTACTATTAATCATATGAATGTATTATGGAACTTTATAAGGAAGAAAAAAACCTTTGGAGAAAGTAAAAACTTAAGACGTTTGATCCGTAAGAATGTTACAGAAGAGTATTATAATGAGTTAAGAGTAAATAATAAGGAAGTAGTTGTAACTGTGTCTAACCTAACAAAAAGCAGTATTGAATATAAGTCTATTTATGATTATTCATATGATGATTTCTGTGACTGGATTTGGGCTTCTTGTAATTATGTTCCTTTTATGAGTTTGTTTGAGAAAGATAATTGTCAATATGCTGATGGTGGTTTTGGTAGTTTGGTTCCTATACGTGAAGCTGTCAATCGAGGAGCTAAGGAGGTGGATGTGATTATTTTGGACACTGAGGTGAAGTATTATAATAATTTACCTATTAAGAATCCATTTTCTTTGATTTCATCGTTGTTTGAGTTTGTGTTAGGTAATGTTGAAAAGCACAATGTTATCATTGGTAAATTAGCTGCAAAGAATAAAGATGTAAAATTAAATCTTTATTATACTCCTACTATACTGACTGTTAATTCTTTGGTTTTTGATAAGAAAAAAATGGCTTCTTGGTGGAAAGAAGGCTACGAGTATGCTGAGTCAGTCTACGATAAACAAATGAATCAGATCAAGTATGATAAGTAAATCTGTAGATTGTGTCTTTTTCTTTTTAACAGATTATTATAGGTCTTGTGCTTTGCTATGTTTATTTTTGCAATAAACACCTATCTTTTTATGAAATTCAAAAGTGCTTTCCTTGTTTTATTGTTTTTTAGTTTTTTTGTTGCTATCGCACAAAATAACTCAAAAAAAACAAGCTATTTAAATGCCCGTTTGTATGAAAAAAAATTTGAGTTAATTCATACTAAATTGGATGTCAGTTTTGATATTCCAAAGGAATTGTTATTTGGAAAAGAATGGCTGACCTTGCGTCCCTATTTTTATGAAACGGATAAATTAACTTTGGATGCCAAAGGAATGACAATAAAAAAAATAGAGTTAGATGGCAGAGTGGTGAATTATAATTATATAGATCAGAAAATATATTTAGATTTAGAAAAAGTGTATAAAAAAGAGGATACTCTTAATTTGTATATAGAATATATTGCAGATCCTTCAAAAGTAAAACAAACGGCAAGTAAGGCAATAACAAGCGCAAAAGGACTTTATTTTATCAATCCGAAAGGGCTGGATATTGATAAGCCTACTCAGATTTGGACACAAGGAGAGACTGAATCGAGTAGTTGTTGGTTTCCTACAATTGATAGTCCAAATCAAAAAACGACACAAGAAATTTCAATTACAGTACCTTCTAAGTTTGTGACTTTGTCTAATGGCTTGTTAAAAAGTCAAAAAGACCACGACAATGGAGAAAGAACAGATTATTGGGTGATGAATAAAAAACATGCTCCTTATTTGTTCTTTATGGGGATTGGTGAGTTTTCGGTCGTAAAAGATGAGTGGAGAGGTATAGAAGTTAGCTATTATGTAGAAAAAGAATATGAGAGTCTGGCTAGGGATATTTTTGGAAAGACACCTAAAATGATGGATTTCTTTTCTGAAATTACAGGGGTGGATTATGTTTGGGATAAATATAGTCAGATTGTTGTTCGGGATTTCGTGAGTGGTGCAATGGAGAATACCACAGCAGTTGTCCATGCAGATATGGCTTATCAAACAAAAGGTGACCTGGTAGATGGGAATACATGGGAGCCCGTGATAGCGCATGAGTTGTTTCATCATTGGTTTGGTGATTTGGTGACAACGGAAAACTGGAGTAATATAAGTTTAAATGAGTCTTTTGCTAATTATAGTGAGTATTTATGGTTGGAGCATGAGTACGGCTATGATAGAGCGGAGGAGCATAGGATAAAATCTATAGAAGCTTATAAAAATGGAGGAAATCAATTGAAAAAATTGGTGCGTTTTGATTACGAAAACAAAGAAGATGTTTTTGATTTGGTTAGTTATAATAAAGGGGGAGCCGTTCTTCATATGTTGAAGAATTATATTGGAGAACAGGCATTTTATAAAGGGCTGCAACTTTATTTAAAAGAGAACATGTACTCATCAGCAGAAGTTTCTCAATTGAGATTGGTGTTTGAGGAGGTTTCAGGAAAGGATTTAAATTGGTTTTTTGATCAATGGTATTATGGATCAGGGCATCCTGAGATAAGGATTTCACATGATTATAATCTACTTGAGAAATCTGTTACCGTTACACTTAAACAGTTAGGGAAGGAATTTTATTTTCCAGTTGTTATTGATATATATGAGAGTGGGAAGAAAAAAAGAATAGAGTTATTTGTTGATCAGCAAGAGAAGTCGATTACATTTTCTTATGAAGAGTATCCTGATTGGATTCATGTAGATGCAAATCATGTGTTATTGGCGGAATTTATTGAGAATAAGACACTTAGTAATTATAAGTTTATTTTTTCGAATGCTGATTATTTTGATGATCGTAAAAAAGCACTATTGGAGCTTTCTAAGCATCAAGATGATAAGAAGATTTTTAATATGGTAGTGTCGGCTTTTGATGATGTGAATTATCAGGTGCAAGTATTGGCGTTAGAAAAAATTGATTTGAGTGGTAAATATGCGAAAAGCAAAGTGATATTTAAGATAGAACAAATCGCAAAAACAGCGAATAATAATCATGTTAAAGCTGCAGCTATAAAGGTTTTAGGTAAATTGGTTTATTTTGATTATCAGAAGTTTTTTGAGAAGTCATTTAATGATGAATCAAATAAAGTCAAGGGTGCTGCGTTGGAGGCGCTGTATTACTTAGATAAAGAATCTGCAATATCTAAGGCAAAAGAGTTGCCTGATAATGTTAAGAAGACAATTGCGTATCCATTGTCTAAAATATACATAAAGGAAAAGGATAAGAGTGAATTAGAGTTTGTTTCTAAATATATAATTCAAGGTTTGTATATGTCGAATAACGAGGAGACAAAATCTTTGTTTAAATTAGGTTTTGAATGGGTGTCTAGGTCTAATAATATTCAGGCCTTTAAGAATATTACAGAAGATATGGTGGCTAAAGGAAAGCAGTATAAGAAGTATAATTTTGACAAAGAGGCTGTTCGGTTGATGCGAGGTATGGTAAAAGAGCAAGATAAATTGGAGAATTCTAATAAAAAAGAATTGATTATAGTTGTGAATGAAGCTTTGGTACAGTTGATGAAAATTTAGTAATGGCTTTTTTATAAGCTATTAATATAGCTCGTGTTTTATGAGTTATATTTTTTTTGCGTTGGTTTTAACACCAATAATATTGCCTTCTATAAATAACTTATCTAGCAGTTCTGGAATAGCTGTAATCTCATTAGATTTTTCATTTACTCTAATTTGACCCAAAACTAAATTGTTTTGATTAGCCCATGCACTAACTGGTGATTTTTCTCCATTGAACTTTGCTCCTCTTAGTGTTTTTCCATCAATTTCGATTACTTGTCCTTTTGATAAGTTTGAAATAGAATTGACCCAATCTATAAAACAGGTTTCAAATTGAGAACTATCTATGGATCAAAACGCCCTATTTATAGTGCCTTCTCAGGGAATACCATTTGTTAATTGTAAGAATTTTTTCAAAAATTGTTCTTTTGAACTAGCAAACTCAACCATTTGTTTCCATATTTCTGCCCCACAAATTACCGAAATTATACCAATAAGAAGGATGTCAACCAAGTCATGTAACTTGTTTATATCGCTTCTAGGGTCTTCTACCTTGCCAAAAAATACTGACTAATTTGCTTTTTGAATCCATAATTATATTTACTTGATTGTCAATATAATATACGAAAAACCAACAATATAAACAACTACAAGCCAATCGAATTAACTTGAAAAAAGTGTGAGTTTGCCCTGAGTAAAACAGGATGTTACTTTGAAATATCAAAATATTTTCGTAAATTAAAGAGTGCATTTTTTGATGCTCGTAGATTGTTTCACTTTAAAATTTTTAATTATGAAGGACCAAATTTTAGATTCAAGCAAGTCAGAGGCTGATTTATCAAGTTTTAAGTCACCAACTGGATGGGGAAGACAACATTATGCAGGTAAAAGGATTCGAAAGATTAAAAATTATCGAACCGATTTGTTTCGACCTAATGAGTTGGTAAAGATGTCTTTTATTCAGCGTTTTGTCGCACTTCATATTAGTGGATTAAAATCGCGAAAAAGAGATGGAACTTTATAAACTCCCACAAATGTCGAAGTAAGGTAAATTACTTCGACATTTATTAAAAAAATGGATTTTTTATATCAGTATCTCGATGATGATTTGCTAAATTTGCAGTTAAATTATTTTCATGGGAATTATTAGAATTGAAAACATTCGCACTTATTCGTATCACGGTTGTTTAGAGGAAGAAGCTAAAATAGGCTCTGAGTATAGGGTAGATATTGAAGTAAAAGCAAACTTAAAAAAGTCTAGTAAGTCGGATAAACTAATAGACACAGTAGATTATGTTCATTTAAATTTGATAGTAAAAGAAGAAATGGATATTCGTTCTGAACTGCTGGAGCACGTAGCTAAAAGAATTCAAGATCGTGTTTTAGAAGAAATTCCAAGGGTGTCAAAAGTAATAATAGCAGTTTCTAAAGTAAACCCACCGATTGGAGGAGATGTAGAACAAGTGACTGTTGTATTGAAAAAGAGCAGGAAATAAGCCAGTTTTCATTTTTTTATTCCTAAAAAAAACAGAGAATTAGAAAAACTTGATATTTATTAAAAATATCTTGTACAAATTAGAAAATTAACTAAATTTGCAGCCTGAATGGCGTTGTGGCCGAGTGGCTAGGCAGTGGTCTGCAAAACCATCTACAGCGGTTCGAATCCGCTCGACGCCTCCAAATAAAACCATCTATCATTTGATAGATGGTTTTTGGTTTTATAGCCGTTCTGCCCCCCAATCCTACTTATGCAGAATTACCTGCAGTCGCAAATGCGAAACCAACATCTTAATCTATGTTTTATAACAGCTGTTTTTAGCAAAAAAAGATTTAGTTTTGTGTTATGAATTAATGCTAATAAGGCTTCTAATTTAGAGAAGCTATTGTTTTTTAAGACTGATAAGAACTATGAAAACGATTGTATTTACAGATTTGGATGGAACTTTTTTAAATCATAATGATTATTCGTTTGTTGAAGCATCTGAAGCTTTAGAGCAAATTTTGAATAAAGAAATACCCTTAGTTTTTACTACAAGTAAAACCAAAATAGAAGTTGAGCAGTTACAAGAAAAGGTGGAAATTAAAGAACCTTTTATTGTAGAAAATGGAGCAGCTCTATTTATTCCGAAAAATTACAAAGATTTTGATTTTTCTTTTTTAGCAGAGTTTGAACAGTACTATATATTGCAATTAGGCGTTTCTTATAGCCAGGTGTTAAATTTTTATAATCGCTATAAAAAGGAATTTAAAATGTTAGGTTTTAGCGATATGTCAATTGAAAAAGTAATGGAACTTACTGGGTTGTCTAAAGAAAATGCAAAAGCATCTAAACAGCGAAATTTCACTGAACCTTTTGTATTAGAAAACAATTCGTGTTTAGAAAATCTGGAAAAGCTAGCAGTAAAGCATCATTTAAAAATAACAAAAGGTGGTAGGTTTTATCATTTGATTGGAGAGCAGCAAGACAAAGGCAAAGCAGTAAAGAAGTGTATTTCACTTTTTGAAAACATGTATAATGAAAAAATAAACTCTATTGGTTTGGGAGATGGACAAAACGACGTACCTATGTTAAATAGTGTAGACATACCTATTGCAATTCAAAATAACGAAGGGAAATATGTAAGTATCTCGAAATCAAAATTACAAAAATCGAGTTTTAAAGGAGCAAAAGGTTGGAACGAAATGCTAATGAAAAATGTATAGATCAGAATTAGAAAAAATTTATTTTCAAGCTTTATACAAGGTAAAAGCCCCGTCATTAATTAATGATAATATATCCATAAACGGGAGTACAATTACGATAGTAAAAAATGAATATTTACTAAAAAATGATGCTAGGTTTTTTGTTTTTGGTGTTGGAAAAGCAGCCTATGAAATGGCGAAAGAATGTGAGGTTATTTTAAAAGATAAAATTTCAGGAGGTGTGGTTATTTCTACTTCTGTAGGAGCGTTACAATATATGGAACACTTTAGATCTACCCATCCTTTGGTCTCTAAAAAAAGTATAGAAGCTGCTACTATATTATTAGAAGCTGTTGAAAAATTAAATGAAAATGATTTTTTTGTTTTTTTATTGTCGGGAGGTGCCTCTGCAATGATAGAAAAGCCTATCAGCGGATTGCGCTTGGAGGATTTTACCAAAATATCATCTGCCTTGTTAACCTCAGGGATAGATATAAAAGCTTTAAATACGGTAAGAAAATCAATCTCAGAAATAAAAGGAGGAAAGTTAGCCAATCAGATAAAAGCCAAAGGAGAGGTCTTGGTTTTAAGTGATGTTATTGGAGATGATTTAAATACAATTGGCTCGGCACCTATGAATAATGGAAAATTTGCTCATCATATTATAGGAAATAATGAAATAGCATTGAATCGAGCAAAAGAATATATAAGTCCTAAAGTGGATATCGTAGAAATTATTACTACAACTTTAGAGGTGGATTCCATATCTGCTTCAGCATTTATTAGTTCTGAGATAAAAAAATACGATAAAAAATATGATAGTTTTTGTTTGTTATTTGGAGGAGAAACGACTACAATTGTAAATGGAGACGGCTATGGAGGAAGAAATCAAGAATTGGCACTACGGTTACTTTTAGCTAATTGTGTAAGTGAAAAAATAGCCATATTAAGTGCAGGAAGTGACGGTATCGATGGAAGGTCTGATGCTACAGGTGCTTTTATAGACTTTGAAATTTATAAAAAAATAGAACAAAAGAAACTATATCCAGAAACCTATTTAAAAAACAGTGATAGCAATACTTTTTTTAAAATATTGGAGTATGATTTTGTGACAGGAATTACAGGAACAAACGTAATGGACTTTATTATAATCTTAAAAAAATAAAACAAAATGTCAGATTTTTTTCAAAACGGAGTAATAACAACCTTACAGAATTTAGGAAGTAGAACTATAGAAGATTTAGAAAAAGAACTAGAAAAACTCAGCAAAAGGAGAGGGATGGTATTGTTATTACCAGCACTGTATTCAGAGTTTGAAACCCCTTCAATGCATAAGATTATTGAAGAGTTGAAACATGTAAAATATTTGTATAAAATAATTCTAGGACTAGATCAAGCTACGGAAGAACAGTTTGTTAAGGTGAAAAAAATGATGTCTGTGCTCCCTTGTAAAGTAGATGTTTTATGGAATGATGGACCTAGAGTAAAAGAATTGTATGCCGATTTGACTGCTGAAGGTTTTCCAGGGTTAGAAACAACTGGGAAAGGAAGAAATGTTTGGACTATGCTGGGCTGTGCTTTAGCAGATAAAGATGCTTATGCTTTTGCTTTACACGATTGTGATATCGTAAATTACACAAGAGAAGTTCCTGCCAGATTGTTTTATCCAATCGTACACCCTGCATTGGATTTTGAGTTTAACAAAGGTTTTTACTCCAGAGTTACCAATAAATTACACGGTAGAGCAACAAGGTTACTGTATACACCTTTGATAAAATCTTTAGCCAAAGTTTATGGTGGGAATCAGTACTTAGACTATATGGATAGTTTTCGATATTCTCTAGCTGGGGAATTCTCGTTTATAAGATCATTAGCACGTGGCATCGCAATTTCTCCAACCTGGGGTCTAGAAGTTTCAACACTAAGTGAGGTTTATAAAAACACTTCAAACAGAAGAATTTGTCAGACCGAAATCATGGAGAGTTATGAGCATAAGCATCAAGAGCTTGGAAATCAAGAAAATCAGAATGGGATTTATAAAATGTCTAAAGATATTGCTAAAACCTTATTTAGGGTGATGTCTCAAGAAGGAATCGTATTTTCAAAAGATTCTTTTAAAACACTATTAGCAACTTATTTTCAAGAGTCGAGGTTCGAGATCTCAAAATACAATGCCTTAAGTAAATTAAACTCATTAGAGTATAATAGAGAGAAAGAAATAAAAGCTGTAGAGGCTTTTCAAGATGCTATTAAAGATGCTTCCGAAGAGTTTCACGAAGATCCAATGGGAATTCCTTCTTTGTCATCTTGGATTACGGTCAGATCTGTAATGCCTAAATTTTCAGATAAATTTGTAGATTACGTTAGAAAAGACAACGAATAATATGAAACATATTTCAGATAAGGACCACACAATTAATAAAAGATTGCATCGGTTATATACACCTGAAATAGCTGGTCGTGCTGTAGATAGCATCATTGATTTAATTTTTAAATACAAATCAAGAATACAATCAAAAGAATACCCGTTAAGTGAAAAAGATGTGATCTTAATTACTTACGGAGATCAGGTAAACAAAGATCACGAAGCATCTTTACAAACCTTAAAAGGCTTTATGGACAGGCACCTTAAGGGAGTTATCAACTCTGTACATATCCTCCCTTTTTATCCTTATTCTTCAGATGATGGGTTTTCTGTTGTAAACTATGGTGCTGTAGATCCTAAAATGGGATCATGGAAAGAAATAGAACAAATTAGTGGAGATTATAGATTGATGGTCGACGGAGTTATCAATCATATATCTCAATTTTCAGACTGGTTTAAAGCTTTTTTAGATGGGGATCCTTATTTTCAAGATTTTTTTACAGAAGTAGATCCATCTATCGATTTAACCCAGGTTATAAGACCGAGAGCATTGCCACTTTTAAGTGAGTATGTTGACAATAAAGGAAAAATTAGATATGTATGGACCACCTTTAGTAGAGATCAGGTTGATTTAAACTATAAAAGTCATAGAGTTTTAAGAAATGTCTTGGATGCACTATTTTATTATGTAGAAAAAGGAGCTACTCTAATTAGGTTGGATGCTATTGCTTTTATTTGGAAGGAAATAGGAACTGAATGTGTTCATTTAGATCAAACACATGAATTAATTCAGTTGATGCGAGAAGTCTTACATGAGGTTGCTCCAGAGGTAATTATTATAACGGAAACCAATGTACCACATCACGAAAATGTATCTTATTTTGGAAGTGGTGATGATGAAGCTCAAATGGTATACAATTTTGCTTTGCCCCCATTGCTGGTTCATTCAATATTAAACGAAAACACAACAACCTTAACGCGATGGGCTAAAACCTTAGTGCTTCCAAGTGATAAAGTCTGCTTTTTTAACTTTACGGCAAGTCATGATGGGATTGGACTTAGACCTGTAAAAGGAATTTTAACAGATAATGAGGTTCAATATCTTGGAAATACGGTAAAAGAGCATGGAGGATTGGTTTCTTATAAAACAGATGCTGATGGAAGTAAAAGTCCATATGAGTTAAATTGTAGTTATATAGACGCTTTAACACATCCTAATGAAACCGATGAAGTTCGATATAAAAGAATGTTTTTAGCACAGGCGACTGTATTGGTAATGCCAGGCGTTCCAGGGATATATTTCCACTCTTTAGTCGGTTCTAGAAATTATCATGATGGAGTAAAACATTCTGGTCTTAATAGAACTATTAACAGAGAAAAATACAATATCGACTGGTTAGAAAAAGAATTGGAAACTCAAGGAACCTTAGCTAAAAAAATGCTGGATAATTATAAGCGGTTAATCTCTATTCGTATCAATGAAGCTGCATTTAATCCTTTTGGTAAATTTGAGTTTTTAGATTTAGGTCCCTCTATTTTTGCGGTAGATCAACATTGTATCCATAAAAAAGAAAGAGTTATAGCAATACACAATTTTTCTGATAAAGAAGTTGAATGTGTTTTGCCAGAAACAATTCCGTTACCCTTGCATAATGTTTTAGCTCTAAATTCATTAATTGAGCTAAATCAAAAAAGCTCGTTAATCAAATTAGAGCCATATCAAATGTTGTGGTTAAAAGGAAAAAGCAGGTAGTTCGAGTGATTTTTGACAGAATATTATTTATTTTCTCTGCGTAAAATTCAGTTGAATTGATAAGTTTTTTTCGAAATCGCAATGGGTATCTTGTATTTTTACCTTATTTTGCTAACTTATGTATGTTTGTTATTCTGAGTTAATATAAAGGCATTTTTAAAATTTATAAAATGAAGATTTATCCAATCGAAACAGGCAATATTAAATTAGACGGAGGTGCTATGTTTGGTGTGGTTCCCAAAAGTATTTGGCAACGTACCAATCCAGCAGACTCTAATAACATGATTGATATCACTATGCGTTGCTTACTTATTGAAGACGGCAACCGACTGATATTGATTGACACAGGTATTGGAAACAAACAATCAGATACTTTTTTTGGCTATTTTTATTTATCAGGAGATTTCTCTTTAGATAACTCATTGGCAAAATTGGGTTTTCATAGAAATCAAATAACAGATGTTTTTTTTACACATTTACATTTTGATCACTGTGGCGGAGCTATAGAATGGAATAAAAATAAAACAGGCTACCAACCTGCCTTTAAAAACGCCAAATACTGGTCGAATAAAGAACATTGGCAATGGGCAACTGAACCAAATCCACGAGAAAAAGCCTCTTTTTTAAAAGAGAATATCTTACCCCTCCAAGAATCAGGTCAGTTGGAGTTTATCGATTTAAAAGCAAAAAAATTTATTTCTAATTCAGAATTGAATTTTGGTATATTATGTGTTGATGGACATACTGAAAAGCAGATGATTCCTTATATAAATTACAAAGGAAAAACCCTCGTTTTTACAGCTGATTTATTGCCAACCGTTGGTCATTTGCCTTTGCCATACGTAATGAGCTATGACACAAAACCTTTGCTAACAATGAGTGAAAAAGCTTTATTTTTAAACGAGGCAGCAGACAAAGAATATATATTGTTTTCAGAACACGATGCTTATAATGAGTTGTGTACTGTAAAACACACAGATAGAGGAGTGCGTCTCCAAAATAGTTATACTTTTAACGAAGTCTTTAGTTGATTTTAAAAAAAATAAATATGAAATTATTAAAACACTTTTACGTTACAGCATTAATTACCATAAGTTTAGTAAGTTGTAAATCCATTCACAAAATCCCTGTTCCAATAGCAGTTCAAAATGGGGTTGAAATTGGAGCAAAGAATATGGCTCTTACTGAATCTGAAAAACAAACTTGGGGGCATGCAGATATTGCAACCGACACCATTCCTGGGATGAGTATTTTACAAGCTTATGATTTTTTAAAAGGAAAAAAATCTATAGAAGTTATTGTTGCCGTCAACGACTCTGGGATTGATTTAGATCATGAAGATTTAAAAGATGTTTTATGGACAAATCCAAAAGAAATTGCTGGAAACGGAATTGACAATGATAAAAATGGATATATAGATGACATACATGGATGGAATTTCTTAGGAGATATCTACGATGAAAATTTAGAGATCACAAGAATTATCAAACTTAAATCTGAAAAATTCGAAGGAAAAATAGATTCTGAAATTGACCCAAAACACAAGGAAGAGTACGATGAGTATATGAAAATGAAAGAGGTTTTTGACGAAAAATTAGATGAGGCTTCTTCTGAAAAAGAAAAATATACGTTTTACTTACAAATGTTCGAGACTTCTCATGACGCCATGATTGCCAATACAGGTAAAGAAGATTATGATTTGGCAGATGTAGAAGCAATTGTTACCGTTGATGCTATGTTGTTAAAGCAAAAAGAATTTACACTAAATATTTTAAACGGAGGAACAAGTATTTCTGATGAAATAAAGCAAATTCAACGCGGATTAGATCATTATACCTCCTCTGTAGATAATCATTACAACTTAGATTTTAATCCTAGAAAGGATTTGTTAGGTGATGATGAAAATGATATGAGTACCAAATACTATGGAAATGGTGACCCTAGTAACCGCCAAATAGATGAAATTCATGGGACTCATGTAGCGGGAATAATTTTAGCGTCTAATGGAAACGGAAAAGGAGTAGACGGGGTTGCTATAAACGCTAAACTAATGTCGGTTCGTTGTGTCCCAAATGGTGATGAGTATGACAAAGATGTAGCTTTGGCTTTTAGATATGCTGTTGATAATGGAGCCAAAGTAATCAACACAAGTTTTGGTAAAACATATTCTATGCATGCTGATTGGGTACATGAAGCAATTAAATATGCCGAAAAACACGATGTATTGATTGTAAATGCAGCGGGTAATGATGCTGAAGATATTGATGTTGTAGCTACGTATCCAAATGACGCTCCCGATTTAAAAGAAGAAATTTCTGACAATATGATTACCATTGGAGCAATAGGTTCTAGTTATGACAAGAATATGTTAGCTGTTTTCTCTAATTTCGGTCAAATAAATGTAGATATTTTTGCTCCAGGGGTGAAAATTTATGCTCCAGTACCTAATAATGAATATAAGTATTTAAGTGGTACTTCTATGGCCTCTCCATCTACTGCAGGTGTTGCAGCTATGATCCGTTCTTATTACCCAGAGTTATCTGCAAGTCAGGTAAAGCATATTCTTATGAACTCAGGTACAATCATTAACTTTAAAGTTATAAAGCCAGGTACCGAAGATGAATTGGTAAGTTTGTCAGAGTTATGTGTTTCAGGTAGAATTGTAAATGCCTTTAATGCCGTGAAAATGGCAGATGAAATGGTTGTTAAAAAGAAATAATAATTTAAAACCCAAACTATGCGTTTGATATCTAGTAGTGTTGCTTGTCTTTTTTGTTTATTTTCAATTGCAGCTCAGAATACGAGCTATTGGCAGCAACATGTTTCTTATAAAATGGATATTGATATGGATATAAAATCATATCAATACAAAGGAAAACAAACCTTGACTTATACCAATAATTCACCAGACGTTTTAAATAAGGTATATTACCATTTGTATTTTAATGCTTTTCAGCCAGGCAGTGAAATGGATATTCGTTTGCAAAATATTCAAGACCCAGATGGAAGAATGGTGATTAAGTCGGGAACAGAAGAAAAACCTGTGGTTATCAGTAAAATATCTATTTTAAAACCTGATGAAATCGGATTTATCAAAGTAAATATGTTAACACAAGATGGTGTCGCTGTCAAAACTAAGATAGACGGTACTATTTTAGAAGTTAAACTAAATACACCTATTCAACCTGGTGCCAAAACAGTTTTTGAAATGAACTTTTTAGGGCAGGTTCCTTTACATATTAGAAGGGCAGGAAGAAACAACAAAGAAGGTGTAGCCTTGTCTATGGCGCAGTGGTATCCCAAATTAGCGGAATATGATTTTGAAGGTTGGCATGCGAATTCTTATATTGGAAGAGAGTTTCATGGTGTTTGGGGTGATTTTGATGTGACTTTACATATAAATAAAAAATACATTGTAGGAGGATCTGGCTATTTGCAAAACCCTAATGAAATTGGTTATGGTTATGAAGATGCTGGTGTAAAAGTAAAAAAACACAAAGGCGAAAAACTGACTTGGCATTTTATAGCTCCGAATGTGCATGATTTTACTTGGGCAGCAGACCCGAATTTTGCACATGATGTTTTGGTAGCGGAAAATGGTGTTCAACTTCATTTTTTGTACAAAAATAAAATGGACAAAGAGTATTTGAAAAGCTGGAAAAAGCTACAGCCTAAAACAGCGGAATTACTAACCTATTTTAATAAACATATCGGAGACTATCCCTACGAACAATATTCTGTAATACAGGGAGGAGATGGAGGAATGGAGTATGCAATGTGTACATTGATTACTGGTGAAAGAACTTTTAGAAGTTTAGTTGGAGTTGTTGCTCATGAAATGGCGCATTCTTGGTTTCAATTTGTTTTGGCAACAAATGAATCAAAACACCCTTGGATGGACGAAGGTTTTACTACCTATATTTCAAGTCATGCTGTAAATGAAATTTTAAATGAAAAAAAAGAAAACCCTATAGCAGGATCTTATAAAGGCTATTATAATTTATTGAATTATGGTATTGAAGAGCCTTTAACTACTCATGCAGATGCCTATCATTATAATTTAGCATATAGCGTCGGAAGTTATAGTAAAGGTTCAATTTTCTTGTCGCAATTAGAGTATGTGATCGGTAAAGAAAATGTGGAAAAGACTTTAAAAAAATATTACGCAGAGTTTCAGTTCAAACACCCGACACCAAATGATATTAAAAGATCGGCAGAAAAGGTCTCTGGTATTTCTTTGGATTGGTATTTAAATTATTGGACACAAACCAAACACACAATAGATTATGCCGTTTCTGTAAAAACCTCTAAAACAGTTGTTTTGGAAAGACTGGGAAGAATGCCCATGCCTATAGATGTATTGTTAACCTATAAAGACGGAAGTACAGAAGCATTTTATATTCCATTAAAAATGATGAGAGGAGCCAAACCAACCACAGCAACTGTTTTGGACAGCTGGGCCTGGGTAGCACCTACTTATGAATTTACGGTAACTAAAGAGATACATTCTGTACAAATTGACCCGTCAGGTTTAATGGCTGATAAAGAGACTGGAAACAATATCTATCCAAGACTAGTGGAATAACAAGACTGAAACCGTGTGGAGTCAAGAATACTAGTTAAAAAGATTGAATTTAAAAGGATGATTCTACAAAGACTAAATCAAAAAACATTAGACAATTGACGTATCTTTGCTTTTAAAAAGAATAAGTATGTCAAGAGATATTGAGTTGAAAGAAGGATGGGAGTCTGTGGTGAAATTTCTTTCAGACAAGTTTGCAGACGGGGACAAATTAGACTTGGATTCTATTATCTATTTAATAGGTGTGCAGGAACTAGGTAAAGGAATTCATACTTTTAAAAAAGATGAAAAAGTGAATCTTATGCATATTGCAATTTGCCGATTATTAGAGCCTTATGGTTATTACGAATTTGATTTTATAGACCCTGATGGCTGGCCTCACTATAAAGTATTGGAAGATTTGCCAACCTTAAAACCTGGAGAGCAATCTATATTGATGAAAGAGGCGGTTGTAAAATATTTTTCTTCTGGTGATAATTAATTTTGGATTGATTATTAAAACAACTTCTATATGTTAAAAAAAAGAATAATCTTATTGTTTTTGCTAAGCTCACTGATGTCGTTTGCTCAGCACCAAATAAAAGGTACCATAGAGCCTTTTTCTAAAGACATAAAATGGGCTATGCTGTATCAAATAAAAGAAGGTAAGCAACATTATATAAAAAACACGAAAATTGATAATAAGTCCTTTTATTTTGAAATTCCTCAGACTTCTTCTTCAGGAATGTATCGTGTAGTATATAGATTAAAAGGAGAAGGTTTTATTGATTTTTTATACAATAAAGAAGTAGTTTCCTTTACTTTCAACCCTGATTATCCAGAGGAAACTGTAAGGTATTCCAAATCGAAAGAAAATCAAATATATAAAGCGTATTTACAAAGTGCTCTAAACGGACAGCAATATTTAGATTCTATTCAAATCACTTATTTTAAAGACCCTAGCCCAGTAGCAGCTGTATTATATCAAGAAGCATATTATGAGCTAAAAGATATTCAAAAGCAATATCAAAAAGAATCGAAAAACATGTTGGCTTTTCATTTTATTCAAGCAACACAACGTTACAATTCGAAAACGATAATATCTTCTCCACAAGATTATTTAGAAGGAATCAAAAATAATTTTTTTCAACATATCAATTTTGATGATTCCGTTTTGGTAAACTCTTCTTTTTTAGTAGATAGAGCTATTGACTATATTTTCAATTTGAACTATTCTCAAGATCCTAAAACACAGAAGAATCTATATAAGGAATCCGTTAAAAATATGCTAACAATTCCTAAGAACACAGATCTACAAAAAGATTTAACAGAAATTATTATTGAAGAGTTTGTAAAGTTGGAAGATGTAGAAATGGTAAAATACATATTAGAGAATCACTATAAACAACTTCCAGCTGAACAGCAAAGCAACTTATATATTGAAAAAACTTTGGCGAAAATTTCTATCGTACTTGGTGAATTGGCACCTGATTTTACATGGGGTGAAAATAAGCAGTTATCAACTTTGCAAACACATAAAAACTATATTGTTGTTTTTTGGAGCACAGGATGTTCTCATTGTAAAAAACAATTACCAGAATTGTATGCTTTTTTAAAGGATTATAAGGATGTTCAGGTAATTAATGTCGCTTTGGAAGAAAACAACAAGGAATGGACAAAATTAATTCCAAACTTTGAAGGATGGGAGAATGTTTTAGGATTGGGGAAATGGAAAAACACCATTGCGAAGTCTTATAACGTTGAGTTTACTCCTACATATATAGTACTAAATGCAAACAAACGAATTATTGTCTTACCTGACAATTACAAGGAACTAAAAGATGCTGTCTCTAGGCTAAAATAGTTTTATAAACTGGCTAAGCCTCTAATAATCTTCTTCTTTTCCATGAATAATTGAAATATACTATAATACCATTTTAAATGACGTATTAAATTCGTTTCTTATTCATTAACATCTCACCTCAGCGTACGAGCTAATGAACTTATTAACAATGTATTACTACAAACTCTCAGCTCTTTACTTTGTAGCTCACCTTGCTACGGTCTTAAATTCTAGTAATCTTAGCTCTCCATTATTTACTCCCACAAGTACACCTTTACCATTTTTACCTAAACAAATAGACTGTAAACATTTTACATTTTGAGGTAAAAAAACTCCGCTTTGCAAAGCACTTAATGCACTTAAACCACCAAGAGTATCTCCTTCTAATAACACTCCAATAGAGGCATCTGCCCTAGTGGTTTCTATTTCAATATTAAATTTATTACCAACAGCAAATACATCAACAACACCGTCTCCTGTAAAGTCATCTATTAACAAACTTTGAACAGTTGAAAATTGTGCTCTATTTGGCAATGGTTTTATTTCAAACACTCCTGAATTGTTCATAATTGAAACTGACTCAAAGACATATGCTTCTCGTTTTTCTTGACTATTATTTACATCTCCCAAAAGCTCACTAAGATCTGCTTTGGCAAACTGCCCATAAGATTTAAATTTTTTTGACAAACCTGGTAATTGTTGGGTTGAACATTCCTTACCACGAATAGGAACTATTTTATTTTTATAATTTTTTGCTAAAAAAACATCGTTAGATCCATTAGAATCATAATCAGATGCAAATACGTAAAATGGTTTTTCCTTACTGGCCTTAAACTTATAATTCAAGCCCAAATTTCCCAAAACAAAATCAAAATCACCATCCATATCCAAGTCGACAGGGGATATACAGTTCCACCATCCTTCTGTTTTCTCCAGACCTTCAATTTCCTTTTTTCTATAAACTCCGTCAAGTTTTTCAAAAACCACCACTGGCATCCACTCACCCACCACTAACAATTCTTTTTCGCCATCCTTATTTATATCTACAAAAGTAGCGTCTGTTATCATTCCCAAATACTCCAATTCAGGTGCTAATTTTCGAGTTACATTTATAAAAATTCCATTTTTATTTTCCAATAAAAAACTCCTAGGTGCTTTAGGATATTTTTTGGGCACCAACCGGCCTCCAATAAACAAATCTAAATCACCATCTCCATCAAAATCAAGTGGAATTACTGTACCTCCACTCGTATTTGTCAAAGGTAGTTTTTTTTCTTTGGCAAAGCCTCCTTTCCCATCATTCCAATACAGTCTGTCTTGATAAGCCATCGAATTTTCAGCAAATTCATTCCCACCACTTACCACATACAAATCAAAATCTCCATCATTGTCAGCATCAAAAAACACTGAAGCAGTATCCTCATAACCTTTGTCTTTTTTTAAAACTGGCAGAAAAAACTCTGAAAATGTTTTGTCTTTATTCTGTAAAAAAAGCTTGCCGGATTGCCCCGTTGCTCCTCCAATAAAAAAATCTTCATAACCATCATTATTCACATCTGCAACTGCTATACAAGGACCTTCGGTTGACAATTTGTGAGGTAATAAAATTTGATCCCTAAAATCGTCATAGTCATTCTCCTGATGTTTGATGTTTTGATTTTCAAAGGCCTTTTCTGTGATATCCTTAAACATCGGCACATATGATTTTATTGACAATCCAAGACTCCGTTTAGCCTTTTTATATTCAACTTCAAGTGTTTTATTACTCTGTATTGAATAATTCATGGAAATTTTCCCATCCGGCCAATATACTTTAACAGAATCCAATTGCAAAATATTCCCCAAGCCAAAATGTACAATAGGATCGACAGAAGACAGATACCCTCGAACATTTTTTAACTCATGATACTGAATACTGTCTTTGTGGTAAACCGTTACTTTAGCACCTAAACCATATGTATTCCCTTTGGGTCCTTTTAGTTTAATTTTTATATAATTATTGGCAATTTTCTCAGCGTTATTTCTGTAAATAAATGCTTTGTCATTGATGTTATTTACGACCAAATCTAAGTCTCCATCGTTATCTAAATCAGCTACAGAAGCACCATTTGAAAAACTAAGATCTTCCAATCCCCATTCTTTCATTTTAGAAACAAATTTTAAATTTCCCATGTTTTTATAAATCTGATTAGGAAGTTTATTTTCTTTAAAAAAATTTACTATATACTGTACATTTTCCAATTTTGATCGTTTTTGTTTCTCTTTAGATTGTACATATTCAGTAAATTCCTTAGTAATATCCTTGTCAAAGACATCCCTTCTAAACCCGTTAGATATAAATAAATCTCGAAAACCATCATTGTCGAAATCGCTTCCCAAACAGCTCCAGCTCCAATCTGTTTTGGCAATTCCTGCAAGTTGACTAACCTCACTAAAAAAACCATTTCCATTATTAATCTGCAACATATTATGCATATATTGATAATGATTTCCCTGATCTAAAATTCTTTTATATGCAACTACATCCATAGTTGCCATATTTACCTTTGCACGCTCGTGATCAGAAGGTGTCATATCCAGCTCTATCAAATCTTCAAAACCATCGTTATTAAAATCAACCACGTCTACTCCCATTCCATAAAAAGAAACATGATTAGAAAAACCTGCAATATCTTGTCTGAATTTTTTATCACCCTGATTTTTAAAAAAATAATCACTTTCCAAATAATCATTAGCTACATAAACATCAACAAAACCATCATTGTCTAAATCAGAAGTAACCAGCCCTAAACCAAAAGCATAGGTGTTATCAATACCCGATTTTAAACCAACCTCTATAAAATGCCCGTTTATATTCTCATATAATTTATGTCTATATAATTGGTTTTGCTCTGCTTTTCCTTTTCTAATTGACTCATGAGTACTATTAAATTTTTGAGGTCGGTTGACCAGATACATATCCAAATCATTGTCATTATCCATATCAAAAAAAGAAGCCATCATAGAAAACCCAGTATCAGCCAAACCATATTCTTTAGCTTTTTCTGAAAATGTAGTATCTCCATTATTTATATATAATAAATTTGAACGTTCAGACGTAGTACCTTTCCATCCTCCTTTACAGACATAAATATCCAATAAGTCATCGCCATTTATATCGACCATCACAACACCATTACTCCAACCTTTTTCTCCAGAAACTTTTGATGTATCAGTAATGTCGTCAAACTTAAAATCTCCTTTATTTAGATACAATTTATTAGAAACCTGATTTCCTGTAAAATAAATATCAGGTAAACCATCGTTATTAATATCCCCAATAGCTACTCCTCCACCATTATAAGCATAATTATATACCATAAAAAAATTATCCAAATCTTCTGTGATATCATTGCTAAAATAAATTCCAGAATCTTCAGACTTAATACTATTAAATAAGGTTGGCTTAAAGGCCATAGAATTTTGTTCTGGTTTTGAATCGCATCCTGCTAAGAATAACAACATCATAAAAAACCATAGAGTATAAATTTTCATATAACAGTTATTTTATAATGTCTATAAACTTTAGAAAATCATTATTATTTCCAAGTACAATTTTGGCAGCTCCATTTACAGTAATCAATTGCATATCTTTTACATCTTTGGGTGCATAAAAACCACTTTGGTTTATGGGTTTAGCCAAGAAATTTCCATCACCAGACCCCATTAACAAAACACCTGTTCCAGCGTCGTTCCTAGGAGTTTCTATTTCCGAGGCGTACAAATTACCCACCGTTAAAACATCCAAATTACCATCAGCATTAAAATCTTTCACTAATATACTATTCACACTAGACAGCTGTACTTCATTTGGTAATTGATGTAGTATGAGTTTTCCGTTTTTGTTTTCTAAATAGCTCGTGGCAAAGGTATTTACCTGATAGTGCAAAGATTTTTCAAGTTGATCTTTGCCATAAATATCGTCTAATGTTGCTTCCGCAAATTTATTATATGTTTTAAATTTTTTCTTGATCATTCCTACCTGAGAGAAAGAACAAGAACGTCCTCTAACAGGGAATTTGTTACCTTCATTATAATAACTCAGTACAATGTCGTTTTTATCATTGCTATCAAAATCATTAAAATAGATATCAAAAGTCTCCTCTTCTGATGATTTATATTTATAATTTAAACCTAGATTACCAACTATAAAATCAATATCACCATCATTATCAAAATCACCACTTTCTAATGAAAACCACCAACCTGTAGATTTTTCTAATCCAAGCTCTTTTGAAACCTCAACAAAACCATTTCCTTGCTTATTTTTAAATACACGAATTGGCATCCATTCACCAACGATTATAATATCTTTCCAGCCATCTCCATCAATATCAACCAAATTAGCCGCAGTAGCTAATCCTAATTTTTCTAGTTCTGGAATAAACTGTTCTGTAATATCTTCAAACAATACTTTATCAGTAGTGCTTTTATTTTCTAATAAATATGTTTTGGCTGGAGAAGGGTAATTGCCAGGAACCAAACGACCACAAACTAAAAGATCCTGATCTCCATCATTATCAAAGTCAAAATTATAAACCCTAGAACCACTTGAATACATTGTTGGTAATGATTTTATCAATTTTAAAAACACTCCATTAGTATTGATATACAATCTATCTTGCAATTCTTTTGAATTCGGTTTAAATTCATTTCCTCCACTTACCACATACAGATCTAAATCTCCATCGTTATCCGCATCGAAAAATAAAGATCCCATATCCTCTTTTATTTTATCCGATTCAAAACCAAAATCTTTTTTCTCGAAACTCCCTTCTTTTGTTTGATAAAACAAACCTCCTACTTCCCCAGAAGCTCCACTACAATAGAAATCATGCAAACCATCATTGTTTACATCACCAACAGCAAGATAAGGTCCAAAGGTAGAGGTTTTATGTGGTAGTAATATTTCGATTTTATAGTCATCATAAAAATTTTCTTCGTGTTTATATACACTGTCTAATTGTTTATCTTCACTATTAAACAACTTAGAAACGGAGTTGTTATTCTTACTTTTAACAAAACTAGCATCGGCATAATTCACAGTGTGTTTACTATTTATTTTAGGCGCTATTAAATACTGCTTCTTACCATCAGGCCAGGAAAGCTCAATGGTATCTATATGCGTACTCTTTCCCAATCCAAAATGTAGCTTTGGCGCCATAGATGACAAATATCCATGGACCAAATTCAACTCTTGGAACTGTTTTTTATCTTTAATTATAAGCTTACATTTCACCCCTAAACCCATAGAATTCTTCTTAGGACCAACAAATTCAAAAGTGATAGAATTATTTTTTTCAATATTTTTATTTTCAAAAACTACCGCTTTATCATCTATATTATTTAACACTATTTCCAAATCACCATCGTTATCCAAATCAACATAAACAACACCATTTGAAAACCCTTTAAAACTTAAACCCCATTGTTTGTTTACTTTTTCAAAGGTCAAATCTTTGGCGTTCCTAAAGGCAAAATTATCCGTTTTTTCAGAGGGGATATTTAATGAGTTTTCTAATGCACTCGTAGTAGATGTATTTGAAAAACCACTTCTTTGTTTTCCTATTTCATTAAAAAAATCTGTGTTATTTATTTCTCTCCTTGTACCATTAGAAACATAAATATCTTTCCATCCATCATTGTCTAAATCGGCAAAAATGGGACCCCAGCTCCAGTCGGTAGTTGAGACATTAGCAATTCTAGAAATATTATTAAACAAAGGGTTGTTGTCTTTATCTAAAATCCCTGTATTTAACTGCAAGCAATTGTGCATATATTGGTAATACAAGCCAGCGTTATATGTATCCCAAAAAACTTGTGGATTCATACTTGCCATATTTGCTTTTGATCGTTTGTTTGTAGAGGCATCCATATCTACTTGAAGAACATCTAAAAATCCATCATTGTTAAAATCTCCGATATCTGCTCCCATACCGTACAAAGCAGTATGTTTTGTAGATTTTTCAAGAGTATTTCTATAAGTTCCATCTCCATTATTGATATAACAAAAATCTGCACTTGCAAAATCGTTACTCACATAAATATCCTGAAAACCATCGTTATTTAAATCACTTATTGTAGCACTTAGCGACAAACTATAAGATAACAAACCTGCCTCTTGAGTGATGTCTGTAAAAGTTCCATCTCCATTATTCCTATACAAATGATTGGAATGTTTTGGTGTTGCATGTTGAATATGTTTGGCAAAAACATCTGGTGATGTTTTAAAAGGTGTGGTTGGGTAATTTGCCACATATAAATCTAAATCTCCATCATTATCATAATCGAAGAAGGTGCTTTGGGAACTATGACCTGTGTCAGCAATACCATATTTTATTGCTTCTTCTTTAAAAGATATTTCCCCTGTAATACCAACTCCTTGATTTATAAGTAATTTATTTGGGCAATATTCATTTTTCCCAGAAACACTCAAATAAATATCCAACCATCCATCATTATTAATATCTACGGTAGTAACACCTAAAAACCATTCATTTCCCATGCCTGCATTCGCCTGAACAGTAATATCTTCAAATTGTAAGTTTCCTTTATTCAAATACAGTTTATTAGAAACCATATTTCCAGTAAAATATAAGTCTTGTAAGTCATCATTGTTAAAATCTCCTACAGCAATACCTCCTCCCATATAAATGTATGGGTAATTGAAATAGTTTAAAGAATCTGACTCTGTTAATTTATTAACAAAATCAATATGTGTTTCACTAGAGGGTACTAAAACAAATTGTTTTGTCTCTTCTGGGCTTTGAATACAAGAAACTAAAAATGTAAGAAAAAAAATAAAATTGTATTTCATGCAGTTAAAATAATGATAATTTTATTGTTTTCACTTTAATATTGATTTAAATCACAAAAAAATCCTGTGCAACAATCTGTTGCACAAGACCTTCCAATTTAAACAAAACTACTAAAATTATAAATTCGTATTTGCCTGAAGCTCAATATTTGGAATAGGCATCAAATAGCTAAACCCATCAAAGCGTTGTAAATCATAATACCGAGATTGTTCACCTGCTAACTCCACCCATCTTTCATGTTTGATGGCATCTAATATTGCCGAAGAGCCTGACACTAAAATAGCTGGCAATCCCACTGATGTTCTTGCTCGAACTTCATTTATATAAGCCAAGGCTACACTTTCCGTTCCTCCTGAGCGAATTTCAGCTTCTGCTTTCATCAGTAAAACATCTGCATAACGAATCACTCTTGCGTTAATTCCACTATCAGTAGTTTCTGAACCTCTATTATCTAAATTTTGATATTTTCTCCAAGCTGGATTGTCATCAGGTCCAATTCCTCCTGAAATAAATGTCTGAGTGCCATTATTATAAGTATTTGTCATAGTACCGTTATCACTCGCATCAATTGAATAAAAATTAGCGGCATAACGTGTGTCATTATCTTCATACTCATCTAACAATGCCTCTGTTGGTTTTACATTATACCAACCCGTATATTCCATTGCTCTAAATGATGTTTCAGAATTCCCTCTACCATCTTGAGTCCAAGAATCTCCACCACCTGTAGATTCATCATAATGTACCTCAAACAAAGATTCATCATTGTGTTCTCCTGCAACAGTAAAATTATCTCTATAGTCTGCAACCAAACTATAACCTGTAACGTTAGCAAGTGCCGTTTTTGCTTCAGCATCTTTGCCTCCCATTTGTAAATATACTTTACCTAATAAAGCCCAAGCCGCACCAGAAGTAGCTCTTCCTTGTTCTTGAACTCCCTTTGATAATAAATTAGAAGTTGCAAAGTTTAAGTCAGTAATAATTGAAGCATAGATCTCCTCTACAGATGATTTTCCTAAACCACCAACGACTGTTTCTAAGTCGAGCACCAATGGTATTTCTCCGTAATGTGTTACTAAATGAAAGTAAAACAATGCTCTTAAAAAACGAGACTCGGCCAACCTAGCTTTTATTTCCGCTGCATCAATATTTTCAAAATTTACTTCGTTAGAAATCACAAAATTACAACGACCTATACCTTGATAATTGTGCTGCCAAAATTGATTATTTCCATTATTAGCTTCATCAATATCTCTATTGATCATTTGCACTTTATCAGCCTCTAAATTTCCA
Source organism: Flavicella sp. (assembly GCF_037132785.1). Lineage (GTDB taxonomy): Bacteria > Bacteroidota > Bacteroidia > Flavobacteriales > Flavobacteriaceae > Flavicella. Next base: position 25,334 of record NZ_JBAHZZ010000063.1, read on the forward strand.
GCTGCATAATTTTCTCCAGCAATATTATCATTGATATAAAACTGGTACCTCGCATAATTTCCTGTTGCTTGTAAATAGGCATAACAAGAAGTAACAGCCGACTCCAATTGAGCACTCGATTTAAAGAATGTTTCAGAAGAAAGTTGATTTGGGTTTGTTAATTCCAATCCAGATTCATCGCAAGAAATAGTAATTCCTATCACGGTGATTAATCCAGCTATAATAATTTTAATTTTTTTCATCTTTTATTTTATTATTTTATTAAACTAAATTAAAATGCTATTTGCACTCCTAATGTAAAAGATATTGGTTCTGGATAGACTCCTCTATCAATTCCAATTCCAGCTGCAGCAGATTGCTGACCTGGTGAAACCGTACTACCTCCAATTTCAGGATCCAAACCAGAATAACTTGTTAGGGTTAACAAATTCTGACCTGTTGCATACAATCTAATTTTAGAAAAAGCTCCTTTAGCCATTTTACCTAATACCGCTTCACTTAAGCTATATCCAATTGTAAAGTTTCTTAGTTTCGCATAAGAACCATCTTCCACAAACCTATCAGAACGATTTACATTGTCTGAATGATCTCCAGTATATCTAGGCACTGTAGTATTCGTATTTGTCGGCGTCCATCTATCCAATACTGCGGTTCCAGAATTAAACAAACGTGTCATTCCTTCTAAATCGTAAATATTAGTATTATAAATATCATTTCCACTTACACCATTAAAAAATAAAGAGGCATCAAATTGTTTATAATTTGCATTAAGTGATACTCCATAAGTAAGTGTTGGAAAAGGATTTCCAATTTTCACATTATCTTCACTATCAATAACACCGTCATTATTTTGATCTACAAAACGCACATCTCCTGCCGAAGCATTAGGTTGAGTACTGGTATCATCTCCTTGTTGGAACAATCCATCTGTTTCATATCCATAGAAATAGAATAAAGACTCTCCTTCTTCGATTCTAGACAGATTCTCACCTTCAAAGGTATTACTTTCAATAAATTCTAATTCTCCTAAGTCAGTAGCTTCATTTTTCGCTGTACCTAAATTTACATTTACAGACCAACTAAAATCACTTGACGATTGGTGGCTATAACCCAGAGACATTTCAAATCCTGTTGTATTTACGGACGCACCGTTTCTTTGTGTAAAGCTTTCACCCAATCCATAAGATGCAACATTTGGTATTGGAACAATAACATCATTATTATCAACATTATAATATTCCATTGATAGTGTTAAAGCATTATTCAATAAACCTAAATCAAATCCGAAATTTGTTTGTGTAGATTCTTCCCATTTTAAGTCTGGATTTGAAGCTCCAAAGTTTGACACTCCTGTTGAAGAACTAAAACCCGTATAATTATATCCAGAAATCAATCCAGAAGAATACGCATAATCCGTAGAACCGTCGTTACCTGTAACTCCCCAAGAACCTCTTAGTTTTAAATTCGATATAATATCAGAATCACTTAAGAATCCTTCTTCGCTAATTATCCAACCGAAAGACATCGCAGGAAACGACCCCCATCTATTATTTTCTCCAAACCTAGAAGAACCATCTGTACGTAAAGAAGCTGAAATTAAATACTTACCAGCATAATTATACTTTAACCTACCTATATAAGAAACTAAATCATATTCATACAACTGGTTATTTGCCTGTGCTTCACCTTGAACAACTGGAACCGCATCTGTTAATGGGTTTTCATTTTGGACTGAATTAATTCTAATTAAAGTACTAAACTCTTCAGCAACAAACAAAGCTTCAAAATTATGGTTTTCAGCAAATGTCTTCTTATAGTTTATAGATCCGGTATAAGTATCTGAATTAAAAACACTTGTTGATTGACCAACATAAGCTGCTGTTCTTTCATTAATACCTTCATCAAATGAAGGTCTGTGGATATTATTTTGTGTGGTAGATCTATCAAATCCGTATTGGAATTTCAAATCCAAACCATCAATAATTTCATAAGACGCATACAAAGAACCTAACACTTTCATCGTTTCAGTAACATTGTTAGAAATCGTTTGTAATCGCACAGGGTTTTCTGCATCAGACCCATTGTCTAAGGTAGAATCTGTTCCTCCAAACCCGCCCGGATTCTCAGCATTATAAACAGGTGTATAAGGTAAAGATTTGATCATATGCTCTAATAAAGTTCTATCTCCGTTTTCTTCTTCATTTAACTTTTCAGAATCTGAAATAGCCAAGGTTTCTCCAATTTTAAATCGATTCCCTACTTTAAATTCACTGTTTGCTCTAATTGAAGCTCTTTTAAAACCAGTATTAATCACAATTCCTTCTTGGTCTAAATATCCAGCAGACAGATTAAATATTGCTGTTTCAGAACCTCCAGATACATTTACATTGGTGTTGGACATAATCGCTGATCTAAAAATCTCATCTTGCCAATCTGTATCTATTTTTGTCGATTCAGGATCTACCGTATACCGATTTGGTAAACCGTAGGTTTCAGAGGCAAAAGTCTCAAACTGAGCAGAATTTAATAAATCTAACTTCTTAGAAACCGATTGTGTAGAAATATAGGTATCTACAGATATTTTAGTTTTTCCAACACGTCCCTTTTTAGTTGTAATCATTACAACTCCATTTGAAGCTCTAGATCCATAAATCGCTGCGGTAGAAGCATCTTTTAAAATATCAATTGATTCAATATCATTTGGATTGATTTCACTTATTCCTCCTGACACAACACCATCAATTACATATAATGGTTGACTATTCCCAAAAGTTCCAAGTCCACGAATTTGAACCTGTGGTGTTGATCCAGGAGAACCTGCATTCGACACAGTAACTCCTGAAGCATTTCCTTGTAAGGCTTGATCTACAGAAGTAATTGGTCTACTAACAATTGTCTCTGCACTAACAGAAGAAATTGCACCCGTAACCAATTTCCTGGATGTTGTTCCATACCCAATCACAACCACTTCACTTAAAGACTCCGCAGACTCTTTTAGGGAAATATTAATTTGTGTTTGACTTCCTACTTTAATAATTTGAGTCTCCATACCAACATAACTCACTTCGATTTCACTCGAAGCACTTATGTTTGGTATGGTAAAATTCCCATCAAAATCTGATGTTACACCAATACTAGTACCAATTACTAATACTGAAACACCAGGTAAAGGAGAATTGGATTCGTCCGTAACAACTCCCGAAATGGATTTTGTTTGTGAAAAAACACTTTGAGTGCAAATTAGCACCAGTGTAATGAAAGTAATTTTCATTTTGTTCATACTTAATTAGGTTTTAGTTAATGTTGAAACAAGCGATAAAACTTGTTTGGTTAGTTTTATAAGACTAAAAAACAAATGTCAAAATCAGAGCGAATAAACCAAAAAGTATGACTATTAGTCCGACCTCGAGTATTACGATAATTTTTGATTTCTTGTTTCTCATAATTTCTTATTGACAAACTTAAACTCAAGTGCAATTAAAACTTAGCACTTAACAAGCAATCTTTACAGCATATGAAGCTAAATTTTGTTGAATCTTGACTTTTACAACATTTGTTCCTTTTATTGCTTCATTTGTCTCCTTCAAAACACAAACAACTGAACACCAGCAACATAATCTAAACAATGTTTATTTTTGCTTTACTTGCGTAGGAAGAATTCCAAATTGTTTTTTAAAACATTTTGAAAAATAAGAAGGAGTAGAAAATCCAACAGAGTAACAAACATCGTTGATGTTAGTATTACCTGCTGCGATAGATTGCATTGCTCGTTCTAGTCTAATTTTTCTAATAAATTCAACAGCTGTACTATTTGTTAAGGACTTAATTTTTCTATAAAACTGACTTCTACTTAAAAACAATTGAGAAGCCAATAGATCTACACTTAATGAAGGGTCACTTAAATTATCATCTATATAAGTCAACACTTTATGAATAAACTCTTTATCTAATGATGTTGTTTTTAGTTCCGCCTCATCTTCAACCAAAGCACTAAAATATTTATCAAACAAAATTTCTCTACTTTTAGATAATTGCGCTAACCTAGACTTCAATACTCTTAAATCAAATGGCTTATGCAAATAAGCATCTGCACCAACATCAATACCATGCACCCAATCTTCAATCATTGTTTTAGCAGTAAGCATCAATATAGGGATATGGCTAGTAGCTATATTTGACTTCACTTCTTTACAAAACTCAAAACCGTCCATTTCTGGCATCATAACATCCGTAAGAATAACATCTGGTTGTTTTTCTTTGGTGAGTTTTAAGCCTTCTTTTCCGTTTGTTGCAGAAATAATTTTATACTGTTTTCTGAGTTCCTTTTTTAAATAATTCCTCAACTCTGTATTATCTTCTACAATCAACAAGGTTTGTGTAATTAATTTCGAATGTTCTTCTTGGTCTGGGGATTCATTCACTAATTTTGGAAGAATAAATTTTGCTCTTTTACCAATCATATCTACATAGGGAGTAACGCTAAGTTCTTCTTCAGTAAAGTGTTTTTTATCCATCGGAAAAAAGGACCTAAATATGGTTCCTTTTCCTAATTCACTCTCTACCTCTATCTTTCCTTTATGCAATTCTATAAAACTCCTCACCAGCTCCAAGCCAATTCCCGTTCCACTATAATAACTTTTATTTAAACTGTCTACCTGATAGAATCTTTCAAATATTTTTTCCAATTGATCCTCTCGTAACCCCGGTCCAGTATCTGAAATGCTAATTTCAAACGAATCTTGTTCTACTTGATTTAACAAAGGAAATACAGTATGTTTATGAACATACACAACCAAGGTAATTTTACCTCCATCATTAGTTACTTTAAAAGCATTGGACAATAAATTAAATATAATTTTATCTAACATTCCTGGATCGACCCAAACAAATAATTCTGAAAAACCACAATCAAAGTTAAATTGAATCTTCTTTTCAATGGACTCGTCTGAAAAATAATCACAAATATCTTTCATAAAAGCAACCAAATCCATCTTAACAATCTTTACCCTTACCTTATTCAATTCCAACTTCCTGTAATCCATCAGTTCATTAATCAATCGATTTAATCGATCCGTATTTTTATAAATAATCCGATGTTTTTCTTGAATTTCATAAGGCAGATTCAACGAAGTATCGCTTATAATTCCTTCCAAAGGGTTTTTAATTAGTGTCAATGGGGTTCTAAATTCATGTGATATATTTGTAAAAAACTGCAGTTTTCGCTCATTTAGTTCTTCTTTTTGCTGCCTTATTTCCCTTTCATTTTCCAATAATTGTTTTTCTTTCAGTCGCTTATTTGTCATAATATTCAACAAAAACAAGCCAAAGAAAAACAAGCCAAAATACAATAGATTAGCCCAAGGTGATTTCCACCAAGGAGGCAATATTTTAATTGATAATTCTAGCGGTATTTCATTCCAAATACCGTCATTATTAGCAGACTTTAATTTAAAGGTGTAATTTCCATGATCTAAATTTGTATAGGTCGCACTTCTAACATCCCCTACATAATTCCAAGAAGTTTCTAAACCTTCGAGATAATATGCATATTGATTTTTCTCAGGTCTTGTAAAGTTTACCGTTGAATACTCTATAGTAAACACAGATTGCTCATGATTTAATACAAGTGCCTCAGTTTGCGAAATTACTTTACTCAATGGAGAGTTCTCTTCTCCTGGTACGACTTCCTTATTAAAGAGTTTTAAGCCTTTTAAATATGAAAAAAGCAAATTCGAATTGTTTAATATCTCATCTGGTCTAAAGTAATCTACCCCTTGATAATTACCAAAATACAAAACACCATTCCTATCTCTAAAACTAGAATTTATATTAAAATCGTTTGAAAGCAATCCGTCATTTCGAGTGTATTTTGTGAATTTACTACTCGCTTTATCAAACTTACATAAGCCAGAGTTTCCGCTAAACCAAATATTACCATCCTCACTTTCTACAATACTATTTACATTATTTAACGGCTGTCCATTTTTATTATTATACCAAATAAATTGGTTTTTATTTTTATCATATTTACACAAACCTGCACCCCTTGTGCCAATCCAAATTGACTTATCAACGCCTTCATATAGGGTGAGAATATGGTTGGAACTTGTATGATAATCATGTTCTAAAGACATTTTTTCTGAAAAATCAACAACAGTAAAAACTCCGTTATTATCTGTTATTTTAAACAATCCATCAATGGTGCCCACCCAAATAAATTGATCCGAATCAATAAGTACCTTTCGAATATCCTTATTATGTAAATTAAACTTTATAAACACCGGAGTATCCAATCTTGTAAACATTTCTGTAGATGGCGAAAACGTATGCAATCCACCTCCATACAACGTGCTAATCCAAATAGTTCCATTTTCGTCTTCTGAAAAACTCGAAATACAGTTAGATACTAAGACCCCATTGGTGTTTTCCTTCCTATAATTGATAAATTCTTTTGCTCCATTCTTCAATAAAAAGATTCCTTCATTCCAACTCCCAACCCAAATATTATGTTTACTATCAACAAATAGCGATTCAACATATAGGCTTTTTAAACCTTTAATAATTGACTTTTCTGTATTATTGATATGCTCAATTTTTTTTGTGTTAGGATTATAAATATCTATTCCTCCACCGTCCATCGCAAACCAAAGGTTGCCCTTTTTATCTTCAGCAATCCCAGTAACCGAACTTAACTGTAACGAATTGGAATTATTTGAAAGACTTTCTATTCCTTTAAATTTATCATAAAGCTTGTCGTAAACCCCAACCCCACTATTATAATAGCCCATCCAAATACGATCGTTATTATCTAAAAACAAGGACCAAATGGAATTGGACAAAATGCTGTTTTTATCCTTTTTATCAGATTGATAAACATTTATTAAATTCCCACTGCTTGAAATATTAATAAGACCATCATTTTCTGTTCCATACATAATCGTGCCATCTGGAATCTCAATCAAAGTGAATATTCTATTATTAGAAAAATTTAATTTCTTTATTGAATAAGCATCATCTGTAGCATTTTCAGCAACTTTTACCAAACCATCAGACATGGTTCCAATCCACAGATCGTTTTGTTTATCAATTAATAGAGATTGTACTGTAGTATTACATGTATAATTTCCTGTTTCTGTTTCAAATACAGCTGGTTCAATACTGTTTTTTATTGGATTAAATTTCTTCAATCCACCCTCCGTTCCAGCATAAACAATACCGTTGTTTGAAATTGCTAAACAATGAATGTGTTTGTCTTCATCTTCAGCCTTGCCACTTATATACATAACCTCACTAACCTTAAAAGTTGTAAGATCTAACTTAAAGAGACCATAATCATAAGTACCTATAAAAAGATTACCGTGATTGTCTGTGACTAGGCTTCGGATAGCAATCGTTCCTTTTGATTCGTTGTCAGTCTTTTCAAGTAGAATTTTCTTAAACTGATCCTGCTCTCTATCATATAGGTTCAAGCCGTCTTCTGTTCCAACCCACAATCTATTTTGATAATCTAACTGAGCACAAAACACAAGACTACTGCTAATAGAGGTAGAATCATTAATTTCATGAATGTAAGTATTGTAATCCTGTCCATCATATCTATGTAAGCCAGCTCCATTGGTACCAATCCAAATAAACCCTTCATGATCTTGTAAAATTGTGAATACTCCCGTTTTGGAAATTTCTTCTTTGATATTCACAAAATTATACTTCTCTTCAGCTCTTTGTGAATTTAGCTGAATTGACAAAAAACAAAAAAAGACTAAAACAAGACGAATACCTTGTTTTAAAACATTGGTTGAGTAGAGCATTTTAGTTGGTTTCGTTTGGCTTACAGGTTATTAAGATCTTCGTAAGATAGAAATTTTCATAAACTTATCAACTAAAATCCGTGGAAATTCAAAAAAAACATGCAGCATTCGTGGTATCACCCTGCCACATATGCAGCATAAGCACACGATGCAAGAGAATATTTTAAGATATTAAAAGATTACAACCACGAATATCAGAGTTATCAAAACGACCTAAAATTTCGAACGATTTATTTTCAAACACTTTTCCTAGGTCTTGAGTTGCAATAAAAGAGCAAGAATTCATATTGGCTAGATCAATCACATTGATGCCTCCGGTTTTACCTAAGGGTAATAAACTCAAAGGAGCTTCTGTATCTCTGATTAATATTTTCATCCAAGGAGGACAATTAAACACACCATACCCTTTAGAATACGCCTGACTTAATAATTCAGTCATCCCGTATTCTGAATGAATTACATCTACACCAAATCCTGCTTTTAAAATAGCATGTAATTCTTCTCGAATCATTTCTTTTCGTTTGCCTTTCATCCCACCTGTCTCCATAACAATGGTGTTTTTTAAAGAAAACTGATGTTTTTCTATCAAATCTAACAAAGCAAAAGAAACGCCAATTAATATCACTTTTTTACCGTGATCTTCTAATTTTAATAATACTTGTGATAATTCATCTAAATTATTCAAATAGAATCCACTTTCAGATTTATTTGATCTTTTAATCAAATCTTCAACCATATAAATCAAAGAAGAACCATCACGCTCCAAATACGAAGGAAGTAAAGCCAAAATCACATATTCCTCTATATCACCATAAAAATGAGAAAAAGCCTTTCTGTAGCTCTCTTCATACATAAACAAATTCGTAACCAAATGTTTGCTTTGCTGTACCCCTGTAGTACCACTGCTTAAAAAAGTCTTTATAACAGGATCTCCTGAAGAAACTACCATCTGTGATTTAAAAAACTGAATAGGCAAAAAGGGAATATCCTCAATTCTAGCGACCTCGTCAGAATTTATATTTAGCAAAGAAATGTATTTATTATAAACATTATTATTCTGCGCTTGGTATTGAAACACCTGTAGTGCCAAGCTATCAAAAGATGCATTCGTGTGTTTTGTAAATAGGTCTGAAATCACAGTAATAAAAATAAAAAACAAAAATACAGTAATTTTAAGCAACCTTACGAAACATTCAGCATCTAGTAAGTAAACAATCTAAATTTATTACTTATGAAAAAATTATTTATGCTACTAATGGTTACATTAGTTATTAGCTCTTGTAACGATGATGATATCGACTTACCTGATTATCATTACGAATATCTTCCAATTGAAGAAGCCATAATACCAAGTACTTTTACTTTGAATGAAACCTATGACATAACCATAACATACATACTTCCGAATGAATGTTATTCTTTTAATAGTGTATCTTTTGAGATTGACCAAGAGGACGAAACTAGTAGAATTCTAGCCGTTTTAACTCTCGTTGATGATGTTACTACTTGCACAGAGGAGTTAATAACAGAAGAATATACTTTTGAATTTACAGCAACTCAAGAAGAAGAGTATACTTTTAAATTATGGAAAGGATATGACGATGAAGGCGAATCTATCTTTGACGAAATTATAGTACCCGTAGTACCTGTCGTTATTGACACAAGTATTCAAGAATTATTTTAAATTAATTTAGTCTATCCTCGTTCAATAACTTAACGCAACAAATCTAAATTTATAGATTTGTAAAATGGCAGTAAAAAAACATAGACGACTTACTCGTAAAGAAAGAGTATAAATTGAGACTCTTTTAGATGAAAAAAAATCAAAATCCTACATTGCTAAAACTCTAAATAGAGCGCGTTCAACAATTAGCAGAGAAGTTAATAAATGGGTTAAAAAAAAGACAGATAAATACGATGCAGACCTAGCACAT
>NZ_JBAHZZ010000069.1:0-38553 GCF_037132785.1 Flavicella sp.
TCTCCTCGATTTATCATTTTTATGGCATCCCTTCGTATAATTTCTCTTTCTTGATCGGACACGCTTCGTAAGTCTGTTTTTTCCATCAATAAAGATACAAAAAAATATATTAATTAAAGAACTATTGGTTCCGGGTTAATATCTGTCTCCTATGAATGGAACTAAAATTAATTCGAGTAATCAAAAATGTGACTTAGGAAAACAGCCCAAAATTCACTAGGTAGTTCAATCAAATTTTCCTTTTCTTTAAAACACTTTATAGATTCCTTGAATTTAAGTTTTTGGGAAATTTGACCTGCTTTCATAACATAGAAACCACATTCAATGAGGTATAAAAAAGACATTGCTACTAGGGTTAACAATACCAGTTATAAAGTATAAAGTTACTATCTTTTAGAAATTTTCTTTTTCTTCTTACTATTTTTATATATTTTTGGTTGAAAGTGACAATTTCAGCCACATTTCGTCCAATTTATGGAAACTAATAAGCTTCAAAATCACAAAAAAACGCCTTCTTTAAGAGGGAGAAACACCAAGCGACCTATCTCAGAAAAAAGATATTTTTTTTTAATTTTCCTTTTATTCTCGAACTTCATTTATTCTCAAAATGATTTATCTGTTGATGACGTTGCTTTTATTTGTGAACACACTAACTTATCCATCGAAAAAAACCTTTTATTAGGCACACGGGCATTTATCCTAGACATAAATGAAACCAAAACAAGTTATACTTTAAACAACTCAAAAGAACAAAAACAACTCGAACAAGCATTCATTCCAATTCAAAAATTTCTAAAAAACAATTCCAAAGAAATAATTCCTCTCATTTTTAAAGGAACCTATGATGAAAATCAATTACGCCTTTTTTTAAAGAATTACTTTGTTGAAAAAATTTATTTTCAAAATGAAGTTGATTGGCCAAAAATAGCTTCATTAAAAGAAAAAGGAATTCAAATTCTTGCCATTTTTAAATCCGACATAGTTAGTACATCAATTGAAAGAATACGAAAAGAAAACAAATACAATAATAGATTTTCTTCAGATCCATTGCACAAACTTGTGTTATTTAAATCCAATGCTATCACTGACAGTATACTTCTAAAAAATTGTTTTGAATTATGGAGAACTACAGGAAAAGCTCCTAATTTCATTGTTGCCCCAAAAATTAAAATATCAAATCTAAAAATCATCACAGATTCATTAAACCAGACAAGACGTTTTAGAGGTGTTTTGGAATACAATGGTAAAAGATTGAATAAAATATCTTGGATAAAATCCCCGAAAATCAGTACACCTGCCAAATTCTCTTTTCCTCTCACCAAATTGAGACTGGTACTTTCTCCTTATAAAAACGGATATAGAATTACTCCCGCAGAAGTAATACATCATGTGAGTCTAAGTGATGCTCCTCGAATTTTCACTGCCTTTGATGTCATTTTAAAAGACAAGCTTATTTATGATTTTTCTTTTGATAATGAAATTGTAAACAGCATGGAACCTGAATGGAGCAGAGCTATTTCTAAAGATATTTCATTTGTAAAAGATTCGAAAAGAGGTAATGTTCTATATCTAAACACATTGGACTCGTTTATTGATTATTCAAAAGAAAACACATTGAATTTTGAAACACCTATAAGTATTTCTGTTTGGGTAAAACCAGACAGTATTCCTCAATTTATGGGAATTCTAGGTTTCGGAATGGCTTTCTCCTTCAAACTAAAAAAAGGAAATCCTGATTTTACTACGGCAACCATAAAAGATCATGTAATCAAACATCCACTCAAAATTCATAAATGGCATCACTTGGTTGCGATTTACAACCCAAAAACTACCATCGAATTTTACCTTGATGGAAAAATGATTGGAGAATCAAATATTACTGATATAATCCCCTCCAACCAATCACTTGTAATAGGTAATAATATATGGGGAGAACAATTTTATGGTTCTATCGATGATTTAAAAATATGGGACAGAGGTCTTTCTTCAAAAGAAATTGCTACTCTATACAATTACAAACCTATCAAAAACACCAATATGTTTTCTGTTTTTATTGGTGTTTTAGGTTTAATCGGATTAGTTGTTCTAGTCATTTACATAAGAAGAAGACTAATTAAACGTTCAATCTCTACTCCCAAAAAAGCTTCAAAACCTCAAGTAATTCCAACCCACACACAAAATACACTTCGCCTTTTTGGCGATTTTGAGATGTACCTTGCTTCAAAAGAAACAACACTTTCATTTTCGCCTTTGCACAAACAACTACTTTCATTTCTAGTTTTAACAACTTTAGAAGACAAAGAAGGCGTTAATACGAATAAACTTACAGAAACATTTTGGCCAGGAGCTCCAAAACTAAAAGCTAAAGAAAATCGCAATGGAAACATACGAAAGTTAAGAATGGTATTGTCAGGAATTGATGGACTAGAAGTAGTTTTCGAAAACAAGAAATGGCGTATTCTAAACAATAGAAAATTAAAAATTGATATTTTCTTCTATACAAAACTTAAAGAAAATTTAGAAGCCAATTTGATGAATGATAAATTTTCTTTAGACGAACTAGAAGCTTTTCTTGAATTGGTAAAAAAGGGAAACATCCTTCAAAATACACAAACTGAATGGACAGATTATTATAAAAACAAAATATCTAATGAAGTAGAAAATCTCTTATCTAAAATTCACAAAGCACAAAATAAAAACTTACCTCCACAATTGAATATTAAAATTGCAAAAACAATTCTTTTATTTGACAATCTAAATGAAAATGCTCTTGGAATTTTGATTACTGAATTGGTGTCCTCTGGAAAGCATGGTTTGGCACAAAACGTTTATACTACTTTTGCGAAAAACTATGAAGCTCTTTATGTCGAATCCTTTGACGTCAAATACCAAAGTTTTATTAAAAAATAATCTCCAAAAACTACAATTGGGATTAATTTTGCAAATAAAATTAAGTCGTTCACCCATTTGCTCACCTATTTAGACCTCATATCCACTTATCTTTAGCTTTTTATAAAAACTAAATACAGATACCCATGAACTCTAACAGAAGAGATTTTTTAAAAAAAACATCCATTGCAGGAGCTGGTTTGGCTCTATTACCAAATTTTTTGAGTGCAAGTAACTTCAATACTTCATCTACGGCATTTAGATCTAAATATATGGGAGGTTTTGTTGCTCCCAAATTAGAAACTGTCCGTTGTGCCTTTATTGGTGTTGGAGCTAGAGGATCTGGACAAGCCTCAAGAATAGCTTCTATAGAAGGAACAGAAGTAATAGCTATTAGTGATTTATATGAAGATCTAGCTACTAAAACAGCTAAGAAATGTAAAGAAAAAGGAAACGGACAACGTCATAAAGACATTACTATATATACTGGTGGCGAGAATGATTGGAAAAAAATGCTAATAAAAGAAAAACCCGATGTTGTTTTTATTTGTACTCCTTGGAAAACCCATGCTCCAATGTCAATTGAAACAATGAAAAAAGGAGCACATGCATTTGTTGAAGTTCCTATTGCTGTAACTCTTGAAGAAATGTGGGACATAGTAAAAACGTCTGAAAACACACAGAAACATTGTATGATGATGGAAAACGTAAATTACGGGCGTGAGGAATTGCTATACCTTAATATGTGTAGAAAAGGAGTTATTGGAGAGCTACTTCATGGAGAGGCTGCTTATATACATGAATTAAGAGGTCAAATGAAACAAGTTGAACGAGGAACAGGATCATGGCGAACATCACAATATGCAAATAGAGATGGAAACCTATATCCTACACATGGACTAGGTCCTATTGCTCAATATATGAATTTAGCAAGAGGAGAAGATAATTTTGAACGCATAGTTTCTTTATCATCACCAGCAAAAGGGAGAGAGTTATATGCAAAAAATAATTTTGGAAAAGACCATAAATGGAATCAATTGGACTTTAAGGGAGGAGACATAAATACTTCTATCATAAAAACTACAATGGGTCGTACAATTATGGTACAGTGGGATGAAACAAGTCCACGTCCATATTCAAGACACAACCTTATACAAGGAACAAAAGGAACTTTAACTGGATTTCCAACTAGAATAGCACTAGAAGGAGGTGTTGAAGGAGCAACTAAAGGACATCATCAATGGGCTCAAGGAGATCAATTAAAAGAAATTTTTGAAAAATATGAACACCCATTATACAAACGTCTAGGTGAAATATCTAAGAAAAACGGAGGACATGGAGGTATGGATTACATGATGTGTTACAGAATCATTGAATGTCTAAGAAGTGGATTGCCTCTGGATCAAAACGTATACGAGGGCTGTTTTTGGAGTTCGGTAAGTCCTTTAAGCGAAGTTTCAGTTGCAGAACATGGAAGTTCACAAAAATTTCCTGATTTCACAAAAGGAGATTGGAAAACAACAAAACCTTTAGATATTGTTAATTAAAATTAAAAAAAGAGAATGAGTTTTAAGACTCAAAAATTACTTTTTTGAATTTCAGACAAACAACCTCGAGATAAAACCTCCAGAAATTCTCTATTTTAAAACAATAAAAAGCCATTTCGATTTTAATTGAAATGGCTTTTTATTGTTTTAAAATAGTATTAATATTCCTCTTCTCCCTCTTTTAGAGGTACATCTTGCATAACAAAATCCACATCATATCCAGGTTTACTGTAATCATATGCCCAACGCTCAACAGTTGGTATTTTCCCTGGCCAATTTCCATGTATACTTTCAACAGGAGTAGTCCATTCTAAGGTTGTAGATTTCCAAGGATTTTGTACAGCTGTTTTTCCTTTGTAAATACTCATGAAAAAGTTAACTAAGAAAATAATTTGTGCGGCACCTCCTAAGATAGCAAATAAGGTAATTACAATATTCACATCTGATAAATCATCGAACAATGGGAATGCTGTATTTGTATAATATCTACGAGGTAAACCAGCCAATCCGATAAAATGCATTGGAAAAAACACACCATATGCAGCAATTGCAGTAATCCAGAAATGCCAGTATCCTAATGTTTTGTCCATCATTTTACCATACATTTTAGGAAACCAATGATAAACACCTGCAAACATACCGTAAATGGCAGAAACACCCATTACTAAATGGAAATGCGCAACTACAAAATAAGTATCGTGTACATTGATATCCAAAGCACTATCTCCTAATACTAATCCTGTCAACCCTCCTGTCACAAAAGTAGAAACCAAACCTATGGAAAACAACATAGCCGGATTCATTTGTAAATTCCCTTTCCAAAGAGTTGTGATGAGATTAAATGCTTTTACCGCTGACGGAATCGCAATTAATAAAGTTGTAAATGTAAAAACAGAACCTAAAAATGGGTTCATTCCAGAAACAAACATATGGTGACCCCACACAATTGTAGACAAGAATGCGATTGCCATAATAGAACCAATCATTGCACGATACCCGAAAATTGGTTTACGCGAATTGGTAGCAATTACTTCAGATGCAATTCCTAATGCTGGCAACAATACAATATAAACTTCAGGATGTCCTAAAAACCAAAATAAATGTTCAAATAAAACAGGTGAACCTCCTTGGTAATGTAAAACTTCTCCACTTATAAAAATATCCGATAAATAAAATGATGTTCCAAAACTTCTATCAAAAATTAATAGTAATGCTGCAGACAATAATACAGGGAAAGAAACTACACCGATAATCGCCGTGATAAAGAATGCCCACATTGTAAGTGGCAATCTTGTCATTTTCATTCCTTTTGTTCTTAAATTTAAAATCGTAACGATATAATTCAAAGATCCAATCAATGAAGAGGCAACAAAAATAGCCATAGATACTAACCATAATGTCATTCCCATTCCTGATCCAGGAATTGCTTGAGGTAAAGCAGATAATGGAGGGTATATAGTCCATCCAGCAGAAGCAGGTCCAGCTTCAACAAATAAAGAAACAACCATAATCACACTTGAAATAAAGAACAACCAGTAAGAAATCATATTCATGAATCCTGATGCCATATCACGAGCACCAATTTGCAATGGAATCAATAAGTTACTAAAAGTACCACTTAATCCAGCTGTTAACACAAAGAATACCATAATTGTACCATGAATAGTAACCAATGCTAAATACATATCAGGATCCATAATTCCATCTGTCTGATGGCTTCCTAAGAATGCTTCAACGATAGAAAAAGAATGATCCGGCCATGCAATTTGCAAACGGAATAACATTGACATAAGAACTCCAATTACCCCCATAATAATTCCGGTAATCAAGAACTGCTTAGAAATCATTTTGTGATCTTGACTAAAAATATATTTAGTTACAAAAGTTTCTTTATTATGATGTTCTGACATATTTTTATTTTTTTTATTCTCATCTGAGAATGAAAATGTTTATCCTTTAAGATTCATTATTTACTACTTCAGTAAGTGTTTTTTGTTGGCTCAACCAGCTATAAAAATCAGCTTCTTCTTCAACAATAATTTTCATTTGCATATTATAGTGAGATGCCCCACAAATTTTATTACATAATAATAAGTAATCAAATTCATAAGGTTCTTCACCTTTTTCTTTTCTAACTTTATTAACACGAGCAACCTTACGAATGGTTTCTTCATTAGCTCTCATTTCTTCAGTAGTAAATTTAGGAGTAAATCCAAATTCTGTAACCATTCCAGGTACACAATTCATTTGAGCTCTAAAGTGAGGCATATAAGCAGAATGCAATACATCTTGAGAACGGAATTTAAATATAATTTTATGTCCTTTAGGTAAATGTAATTCTCTTACAGGTATATCATCAGCTGAATTCGGGTCTGACATATCAACCCCCATGGTATTGATACCTTTAATATTTCTAACATTTCCGCGTCCTAAAGTATTATCGGCACCTGCATATCGAGCTTCCCATTGGAATTGTTTAGCATATATTTCAATCACGATTGGATTTTCTGCATTTGACAAATCCATAATATTGTTCCAAGCATACAAACCATAACCAATTAACAATGTTAGAACTATCGTTGGTACCGTAGTCCAAATCACTTCTAGCTTATGACTATCTGCATAAAAAAAGGCTTTTCTATTGTTGATACCTCTATATTTAAAAGAAAAGTAAAATAACAATCCTTGAATTATAAATTGTACAATTCCGATTAATATAAAAGTTATTAAAAATAAATTATCATCATGTTCTCCTTCAATAGAAGCAGATTCTGGTAACATTAAATCATTCAAGAAGAACAAACAATAGCCCATTAAAAGATAAAACCCAATTAAAAAGACTAAAAACAACTTTCCGTGGATGTCATTATCCTTCTCGGTTGCGACAGGGTTTTCATCAATTTTTGAAATTGCAGAAACCTCTTCGTTTTTATCGTTTCTTAAAATAACCTTCCTGTAATTTGCCAATTTATTCAATTGCCAAATCCCTAAAGCTACTGCAACAGCTAAAAAGATGTAAAATAAAGCTAGCATAAATTTGATTTATTTATAATTGTTAGTTAATGAAATATTAGTAGTGAAATTTTTCACTTTCTTTTAAGAAAGGATTTCCTTTAGCTAATAATGGTGCTTTAGCGATTGATGAAAAAACAGAGTAAATAAACAATCCTAAAAAGAATACTATTGCACTAATTTCAGGAATTCCAAAAAACCATTCACCTCCAACCGTTGCAGGCATAATCATAATAAAAACATCTGTATAATGTCCTAACAATACAACCAAACCAGTTCCGATGACAATATTTGGAATTCTTTTATAATCACTGTTGATTAATAATAATATAGGGAAAACGAAATTCATAGGAATCATTATCAAAAATGGAAGTTTATACTCCTCAAATCTTTGAATAAAATAGGTGGTTTCCTCAGGCATATTTGCATACCAAATCAACATAAATTGAGAAAACCATAAATAGGTCCAGAAAATACTAAATCCAAACATATATTTAGCCAAATCATGTATATGGCTATCATTTACATATTCTAAATGACCTTTAGATTTTAAATAAATTGTAACCATTGCAATAACAGTAACAGCTGAAACCATAAAGGTTGCTAAAATATACCATGCAAATAAAGAACTAAACCAGTGAGGATCCAAAGACATAATCCAATCCCAAGACATCATAGATTCCGTAACTAAGAAGAATCCTAAAAATGCCACAGACATTTTAAAATTCTTATTATAACTAACTAAATTAGTCTCATTATCTTCAGCCAACGAAGCCTTTCTTGACAGATGTCTATATAAATTCCAACCTGTAATATAAACAATGGATCTTATTGTCCAACCTGGTATATTTAACCACCAACTTTTCCCTTCAATAAGTGCATCATAGTTGTCAGATGTAGGGTCTACGGTTCCAGGCTCCATCCATATAAATAAGTGGTGTACGTGTGCTGAGCCTAAAAGCAAAATAATTAACAAGATAATTGTTACTGGTAATAAATTTCCCGTAATACCTTCCATTACTCTATAAAGTACAATAGGCCAACCAGCTTGTGAAACTCTTTGAATCGCATAAAAGGCCAAAACTAAAAGTGTTATTCCAAAGAAAAAGAAACAAGCAACATAGAACGCAGCCCAGGGTCTATTTTTCAATTGATGATACACGTGTTCAGCATGACTATCTCCATGATCTTTTTCTCCATCAGCTACAACTTCATGAGTTCCCTCTGAATGTCCGTGAGCCTCTTGTTTGGTTTCATCATGATGCGATACTACATTTTTGTCGTGAGCACCTTGCGCATTTTCTTCATGGTGTAAATGTTCTTTTACTTCTTCAATTGAACTTGGCGTTGTTAAAAAACCCGAGATTACTCCCACAGCCCCTAACACCATTAATGCCAATGCAATTGTTTTTAATTTTCCTGAAAACTGATACATATATTTCGAATTCAATCTTTATTAAAGATTATTTTAATAAATCGTTTCTTAATTTTTGAACGTGGTTTACAACTTGCCAACGTTCTTCTCCTGTCAATTGAGAAGCATGAGATCCCATAAGGTTTCTACCATACATAATTACATGGTAAATACTTCCTTCTGTCAAATCTCTATCTTTATAATTAGGTATTCCTAAAAACTTTTCTCTCTTAACCAAATCACCTTGTCCATCACCAGTATTACCATGACATAAAGCACAGTAAATTACATATAATTTTTTTCCTTTTTCACTATTTAAAGTATAATCCGTTAAAGGAGATTTTAATTCAGATTTTGCCAAATCATAACCTTCAATAGAATTTGGATAATCATAAGGTACATGTCCTCTAGCAATCGTTCCTTTAGCAGGTAATCGAGAATCCATTCCATTCGCAAAAGTAATATTTACACCATATGTCTCATAAGCTATAGAAGTATACATATCAGGCATAAATTGAACCTGAGGCTTTGTTTTATCATTACATGAAATAAAACCAATGGCTACAAACAAAATTGCTGCTATTTTAGTTATCGTATTTCTCATTTCCTTAGTGCTTTTCAATTACGTTAATTTCAACTGCTCCTGTTTCATTTAACAAAGAAGTTAATTCTTCTTCATTATTATTATGAATCGAGATTTCCATTAAAAAATGGTCATCAGTAGTTCTTACATCAGGATTTTCAGCAGATTTAAATGGCCAAATTCTACTTCTCATATAAAATGTGATTACCATAAAGTGAGCTGCGAAAAAGATAGTCATTTCAAACATAATTGGCACAAAGGCAGGCATGTTTAAAAACCAACTAAAATTAGGTTTACCACCAATATCTTGAGGCCAATCCTGAATCATCATATAATTTGTCATCCAAATTGAAAAGCCCAAACCAACCAATCCATACATAAATGCAGTAACTGCCAATCTAGTAGGAGCCAATCCCATTGCTTTATCTAATCCATGCACCGGAAATGGTGTAAAGATTTCATCAATATGAATATGTTTTTCTTTCACTTTCTTAACGGCATCCATCAGGATGTCATCATCATTATATAAGGCGTGTATTACTTTATTACTCATGATTTCCGTCTCTTAATTTTTTATAATTTTCTCCTGATAACTTTAGAATTGATTTTACTTCTGCTTGAGCAATCACTGGAAAAGTTCGTGCATATAATAAAAATAAAACCCCAAAAAACCCAATAGTTCCAATAAAGATACCTATATCTACAAATGTAGGCTCAAAACGTGCCCAAGTAGATGGTAAATGACCTTTACTTAGTACAATTGCAATAATGTCAAATCGTTCAAACCACATTCCAATATTAATCGCAATTGAAATTAAGAATGAAATGATAAAACTTCTTCTAAACTTTCTAATCCACAACAGCTGAGGAATTAAGATGTTAAACAATATCAAGGACCAAAAAGCCCAACCATATGGTCCTGTTGCGGCTCCTACAGACATATAAGTGAAATTCTCGTAAGGCGAACCAGTATACCATGCAATAAAGAATTCAGTCGCATATGCTACTGCAACGATTCCTCCAGTAAACATAATTACCATATTCATGTATTCCACATGTAAACGAGTAATATAATTTTCAAGATTTGTAACCTTTCTCATTATACCCAATAAGGTTTGTACCATTGCAAATCCAGAAAAGATTGCTCCTGCAACAAAATAAGGAGGGAAAATAGTTGAATGCCATCCTGGATTGATTGAAGTAGCAAAATCCATAGATACAATTGTATGTACAGAGAGCACCAATGGAGTAGCCAAACCAGCCAATACCAAAGAAACCTCTTCAAATCGTTGCCAGTCTTTTGCTCTACCAGACCATCCAAAACTCAACAAAGCATATATTTTTTTTTGAAAAGGCTTTACTGCTCTATCTCTTAACATCGCAAAATCTGGAAGTAAACCTGTCCACCAAAAAACTAATGATACAGACAAATAAGTAGAAATTGCAAATACATCCCAAAGTAATGGTGAGTTAAAATTGACCCATAAGGTTCCAAATTGATTTGGAATAGGCATTACCCAATATCCATTCCATGGACGTCCCATATGAATTATAGGGAACAAGCCTGCCTGAAATACAGCAAAGATAGTCATCGCTTCCGCTGAACGATTAATTGCCATTCTCCATCTTTGACGGAATAGCAACAATACAGCAGATATTAGTGTACCAGCATGACCGATACCTACCCACCATACAAAGTTTGTAATATCCCAAGCCCATCCAATGTTCTTGTTCAATCCCCAAACTCCAATACCCGTTCCAATTGTATAAGAAATACATCCTATACCCCATATAAAGGCAATTAATGAAATAGTAAATGCTATGTACCAATTTTTATTTGCTTTACCTTCGATAGGTCTTGCAATATCAACCGTAATATCATGGTAGCTTTTCTCCCCTAATACTAATGGTTCTCTAATAGGTGCTTCGTAATGAGACGACATAATTTATATATTGTTTCTTAATTAATTTAGTTTACGCTTCTTCTGTGTTTCTAACCTTAACTTGGTATAAAACATTATTATCTGTTCCGATAAATTCCAATAAACGATACGCTCTTTTATCTTCTTTTAATCCAACGATATCATCGTTTGATTCATTCACATCTCCAAAAACCATTGCTCCAGTGCTGCATGCAGCAGAACAAGCACAAGAATCATTAAACTCACTAGGAGCAACTTTTCTTCCTTCTCGTTTTGCTTTTAAAATAACAGCTTGCGTAGATTGAATACAGAAAGAACATTTTTCCATAACTCCTCTGGAACGAACAACAACATCAGGATTCAATACCATTTTACCGTAGTCATCATTCATATTGAAATCGAATTCAGAATTATCATTGTATTTAAACCAGTTAAAACGACGAACTCTATACGGACAGTTGTTTGCACAATACCTTGTTCCCACACATCTATTATAAGCCATTTGGTTTTGACCTTGACGACCGTGAGATGTTGCAGCAACAGGACAAACAGTCTCACATGGAGCATGATTACAATGTTGACACATTAAGGGTTGGAAAGATACTTGAGGATTTTCAGCCTCAGGAGTTTCTAAATTGTAATAATCATCTACTGAATCTGAAGTAGAATTTGTATTATTTTCTCTAGCTTCACTACCTGCATCTAATTCAGAAGAATAATATCTATCAATACGCAACCAGTGCATATCTCTACCTACACGTACTTCATGTTTCCCTACTACTGGTACATTATTTTCAGCATGACAGGCAATAACACAGGCACCACATCCAGTACAAGCAGTTAAATCAATAGATAAATTAAAATGATGTCCGATACTACGATCTTGATCATCCCATAAATTCACAGAATTCACCTCTACCTCTTCATGTTTTAAAGAAACTTTGGTTATCTGATTCCATGATTTTTTTGGATCCAAATTTGAATTGCTATAGTCTTTAAAAGAAACTTCTTTTAAGATTTCATATCTACCAGCAATTGTATGTTGTAATTGTTCACAAGCAAACTTATGAGCACCTCCAATATTTTCAATTGAAGCGACTTGAACATTTTTAAAATCTTTTGCCAAAGTGTAAGCATTTACCCCCACTTGCATGTCAGTTTTCATCGCTTTGGTTTTACCATATCCAACCGCCAAACCTAAAGAACCTTTAGCTTGACCAGGTTGAATTAACACAGGTACATTTTCTAATACAACACCATTTACTGTAATATTAGCATATTGACCATCAATCGCTCCATTATCTCTAACAGGATTTGAGAATCCTTGTTCAGTTGCATCTGCCTGAGAAATTAACAAATAATTATCCCAACATGCCCTTGTCAATGGATCTGGTAATTCTTGTAACCAAGGGTTATTCGCTTGTTGACCATCACCAATCGCAGTAGATGGGTATAATGTCAGTTCAAACCCTCCTGTATGAACAGAAGACAACAACACATTTGCTGATTTTACTAAATCAATAGAATTTGCAATTAACTCAACTACTACTAATTCGCTGGGAGTAAAAACACCATTATGTAAGGCTTGATTCCAAGATGTCCCTTGTAAAACTTCAGTATTCCAAAAGTTTTTAAGGTAATTATAGTACGACTCTTCATTCCCAGACCATGATAACAAACAGTCTTGAAATTGTTTTGTATCAAATAATGGGTTTATCGTAGGCTGTGTTAAGCTATAAGATCCTTCTTTTATTTGTACATCTCCCCACGCTTCAAGATAATGAGGTATTGGTAATGTATATTGTGAAATACTAGCAGTCTCATTTTCACTCGATGCGAAAGCAACTGAAAGTTTTACTTTTTTTAATCCTTCAACAAAAGCAGCACTATCTGCTAAGGTATATACAGGGTTCGTATTATAGGTAATAATAGCACCAACTTTACCAGAATTCATCTCTGACAATAACAAATCAACAGCAGTATCGTTCCCTTGTCTTGTGTATCTTACAGCATAAATATCAATCACTTCACTCTTTAAATAAGCATTTAAAGCAAGTGAGATTAACTGAGCATTTTTATTTTGTATGCCTGTAACAACAACTCCGTATCTTCCAGATTTTTTTAATTGTTTAGCCGCATTTGAAATTGCAGCATCTCTAGGCGTTGCCTTTGATGGCAAACTTTCTCCCGTTACAGCATTGTATAGATTAATCAAAGCATAAATTTGCTCTGACGGTTTTAATACGATTCTCTTATCAGCATTTGAACCTGTCAAAGACATATTTGCTTCAACCTGAATATGACGAGACATTTTACCTGCGCTTACATTTCTACCTTCTACATAACTTTTTTCATAACCGCCTTGCCAATCAGCCAAGAAATCAGCCCCAATAGAAACAATCATTTTAGCATTAGAAAAATCATAATTAGGCAATGCTCTTTTACCATAAACCTCTTCAAAAGCATCTAAAGTAGCAGATTCAGATAGTGCATCATATTGTACATGCTCAACATTTCCATAAACGGCCTTAAATTCAGAAATTAATTTTTCCGTAGAAGGACTAGCCAAAGTTCCCGTTAATAAAACAATTTTCTCTCCTGAATCTTTTAACTCTGCTAATGTTGCTTTAATTTGCGTGTTAACATCAGACCAAGATGAATTATTACTATTCACTTTAGGTCCTTTTAGACGCAAACTATCATACAAAGACAACACAGAAGCTTGAACTCTTGCGTTCGTTGATCCGTTAGCCAATTTATTAGGCATAACCAAAATAGGTCTACCTTCTCTTGTTTTTACTAAGACATTTGCAAAATCATAACCATCAGCGATAGTACTCGCATAATGATTTGCTATTCCCGGTGTGATTTCTTCTGGTTTTACAACATATGGAATTGATTTTCTAACGGGACCTTCACATGCCGCCAACGAAGCAGCAGCAGTTGAAAACCCAACATATTTTAAAAAATCACGACGAGATGTTGAAGACTCTTCTAAACTCTCTTTATCTCCTAAAAACTCATCTGCCGTCATTTCAGACACAAATTCTTTTTCTTCAAGCTTAGCAACAATCGAACTATTTTTGTTTAGTTCTTCAACACTTTTCCAGTATTTTTTGTTAGATGCCATATTATATATAGGTATTTATAAACTTAATAATTGATTAATAGTGACACTTTCCACATTCTTTCCCACCCATTTGGGCGACAGTCACTTTATCTACTCCATACTTTTTAGATAGATCTTCGTGTATGTTTTTGTAGTATCCATTTCCTTCCATCTTAACCAGAGTTTCTTTATGGCAATCGATACACCATCCCATAGTTAATGGAGAGAATTGATACACTTCCTCCATTTCTTCAACAGGACCATGACATTTCTGACATTTAATCCCTCCTACTGTCACATGTTGTGAATGGTTATAATAAGCAAAATCAGGTAAGTTATGAATCCGAGTCCATTTTATCGGCTCAGTTTCTCCTGTATATTCTAAATTATCTGAATCCCAACCCGCTGCTTTATATAGTTTTTGAATCTCTCCATCATAAAAAGCCTTTGAATGCTCTGCGGTTGCAGTTTCTTCAGCGACTTCACCAATATTTTTATGACAGTTCATACAAACATTAATAGAAGGAATTCCCGATGTTTTACTATTTTTCGCAGAAGAGTGACAGTATTCACAGTCAATTTTATTATCACCAGAATGAATTCTATGAGAAAAAGCAATTGGTTGAACTGGCTGATAACCTTGATCAACACCAATATCCATCAATGCTGTAAAACCAAAGTACACTAAATTAAACAACAAAATTATCGTTGCAATAATCTTTAAGAACCCATTATCAGATTTAAAATAGACAAACACAATTAACCCAGCTAACACTAAGAAAACTACATACGAAACAAAATTAGATGTACCCGATTCTTCAACTTCTACAGGGGAATCAACAACAGCAGCTCCCGCTTTTTTAACTGGATCAGCATCCAGATAAAAAACAATATTTTCAATATCCATATCTGACAACTGAGGATAAGCAGTCATTGGTAACTTATTAAACTCTTCGTAAATTTCAATAGCATCTGCGTCACCAGAAGCTCTTAAAGCATTATTATCCTTAATCCATGCTTTTAACCAATCTAATTCTCTTTTATCTGAAATCTTCCCTAATGCGGGACCCACTAATTTTTTATCCAACTTATGACAAGCAGCACAATTAGCATTAAATAAACTTTTACCAGCTTTAGCATCTCCTTGTGCAGATAAACCAAAGGTAAAAAGAAATAAGAAAGTAAGACTAGTAACTACTAACCTCGCGATTTGACTGTGTTTTTTCACACTTTTCATACTTAAAAATATAAATTTTCTATCTTAACTTGAAATAAATTAACTCTTACAAAAACGAATTAAATTTTCCTTTTTTTTTGAACAAAAGTACTACATATTCCCAAAATTCTAAATTAATATGGGAGCATCTAACCAATTTATAGTTATTCTAAATAGCGAAGACTTCTAATTAGATAGCTTCCAATTATTTATGATTATTTAAATATTTAATATATTCATTTCCAACGCTTTCTAGATAATCTAGCGCGATCATATATAACCATCATCTATCCAAATTAAATCAATATTTAAACATCAATAACACAACTCTTGTTCTAAATAAATTTTTCATGATTTTTATCAATAGTAATTCACATTTAACCACAACGACCCTTTAAATTAAAAATTTATTTTTAAATCAGGATAAAAAAATAAAATTAACTCAATTTACAAGCATTGGTAACTCGCAATATTTTATGTTTGCAACAAAATCAATGTTTTATGAGAAATCAAATTTTATTACTTGTTTTTTTTTTTTTAATTCCATTTTATGGATTTAGTCAATCCAGTGCGGAACAAAGCTTAGACCAGCTAATACAGAAAAAAATAAAATATAATAGCAATACAAAACGCGGATTTTGCATTCAGGTTTACAATGGTAATGAAAAACAAGCAATTCAACATATTGTACAATTTTCCGCTTTATTTCCAAATATACAAATAAAACGAATCTATAATGTCCCAGAATGGAAAGTACAGACACAAATCTATAAAACACGACTTGAAGCTGACCGTGTTTTAAACCAAATAAAACTAGAATATTCAGGTGCTAGAGTAGTATACCTTAACGCCACAGGTCATTTTTAGAACGAAGAGATTGACCAATGGACTCTTTTACAGGTGATTCACGAAAAAGACAATCGAATAGCAATATTAGATTTAGATTGTTTTTTTGACAATATCCCAAACAAAGTAGGATTTAAAAAACCTAAAACCATTAATAGTTAATCATCATAATTGGAATGACTGCTTTTCTTATAGTTATATTGGCAATATATACTAATTTTATTTTTAAATACCGCAATAATTTGGAATATTTTTTATTCAGATAAGCAATAAAAATTGAAGCATAGCCCCGTTACGGTTTTGTTTTTGTGTGAAATATGAATGAAAAAGAAACGAATTTAATGCGTCATTTGAATGTTAAATTGATGTAATACATAATAAACATCAATGAGCTTCACAAACTTCTCGCCTTAACTGAAATCCATTTTACTGAAGACAACCCAGATTTGATAAGGTTTGTAAAACCTAATCCACTAATTAACACATTAGAATTGGAAAATCACAAGTAAAAAGCAATAGACCTAAGCAAGACTAATGTTACAATACTAATGATTAACGTGTCTAAATTAAGTAAATTAAAACAAGTAACGAAATAAGGTCTATATCTCATTCTGGAGATTTAAACAATTTGAAAAATCTTATTATAGAACATCCTTTGGATGAGAAGTTTTTAGAAATCGAAATTCAAACAAACTAGATTTTGAAATACCTAACTTCAATTTAAGCAGTTTAATGATACCCATTAACAAACTTAATTTTGATTCACTCTCAAGTACACATCCTAAAGTAAAAATCCATGAAAATTTGAAGTAATCCAGGTTATATTGAAAAATTTAAACAAATCGAATCCATACAGCTGCAAGATTTATTTGGGTTTAGAATAGATGAAGTGCCAAATAGTAAAATGTTCCCTAATCTAGACTTTCTAAGACTAACTAGTATGCCTAAAGCAGTAGGACAGTTTGTGAAAAATAAATTCAACATATCTCCCTTCTTAAGTATAACAAAATTACTCAATGATAAATGGTTGACAGAAAACTTAAATACTCCTTTTAGAAGCAGGTATAGAAGAGAAGGTATTTCAGTAACAGACAAAAAAACTAGCTTCATTACCCAAGTCTTATGTGATGTATGTAAGTGAGGTTGCACCATTACTGTCTTATTTCATATAAGTGGCATGTGAACTTTTAGACGTTTCTATCTTTATATCAAAACAAAAAAACCATATAATAAATTATATAGTAACTACATATTACTTAAATTTGCCAATTCTAAAAAGAAAACACAATGGCAAGAATACTTACTGGAGTACAGAGTACAGGAGTTCCTCACTTAGGAAATTTACTTGGAGCAATAGAGCCAGCAATAACAATGGCAAACGACCCTAAAAATGAATCTTTCATTTTTATTGCTGATATGCATTCGGTAACTCAAATTAAAGATAACGAAGTCTTAAGTGAAAATACTTATGCGGTTGCTGCTACTTGGCTTGCCATGGGATTAGACACAAGTAAAACCGTTTTCTATCGTCAAAGCGATGTGCCTGAGACTACTGAGCTTTCGTGGTATTTAAGCTGTTATTTCCCTTATCAACGTCTAACATTAGCACATTCGTTTAAAGATAAAGCTGACAGGCTTACCGATGTAAACTCAGGCTTATTCTATTATCCTATGCTTATGGCTGCAGATATTTTATTGTACGATGCCGAATATGTTCCTGTGGGTAAAGATCAGCTTCAACATTTAGAAATGACTCGAGATGTAGCTAATCGTTTCAACCATCAAATGGGAGATACTTTTGTAGTTCCAGATGCCAAAATCAGCGAAAAATCAAAATATGTTACTGGAACTGATGGTAGTAAAATGAGTAAATCAAAAGATAATTTGATTAATATATTTTTGCCCAAGAAACAGTTAAAAAAACAAGTAATGGGAATTGATACCGATAGTAAAACGCTAGAGGAACCAAAAGACCCAAACTCTTGTAATATTTTTACAATATATAATTTACTAGCAAGCGAGCAGCAAACAGAAGAAATGAGAGCTAATTATTTAGCAGGTAATTTTGGATATGGACATGCTAAAATGGCACTTCTAAATGTGATTCTAGAGAAATATGCCGAGCCTCGAGATAAGTTCGATTATTTTATGAATAACAAGCAAGAATTGGATGTAATTTTAAAAAAAGGTTCTGAAAAAGCTAGAAAAGTTAGTTCGGTAGTTCTAGCAAAAGTGAGAACTAAATTGGGATTCAAATAAACATAACTTTTTTTGAAACATACTGTTTTAACCCTTTGTCTTATCGCAAAGGGTTTTATTTTTATTGAAATATATTTTAAAGAAAACAGCTAATACCAAATGAATTTCAGAGTGGTTGATAATAAATTTGAATTATTTTTCTTCTAAACCTTTATGAACATCTGGGGTTACAACCATTCGTCGTTTTCCTCCATTAGAAATTTTAAGCATGGTTTCTAATCCTAATTCACAATACACTTTAGCCCACCTTCGAATACTTGATTCACTAACATTTAAATGCAACGCTAAATCATTTTGATTGGTAATCTATTTTGATTGCTTAAAAAGCAAAAACAAAATACGGGTTTTAACACGGTGAGATTTACTTCTTTTACGTAGATTCTCTAAATAATATTTACTCTCTTTTACGATAAATGTTCTTAATAATGCCATGCAGGAAGATACAAAATACATCAATCAAATGGAAATATAATTGATGTAAACTCTTCAATAATTTTAACAAACCCAAATTTCCTCGGATAATAAATACTTCGCTAGACCTTTGTTCAAAAGTTTTGTTTTTTAATCAAAAAAAACTTTTTGAATTAACGTCCCTGATTTACGACTTAGCCCTTGAAAACTATTAACAGATGTTCCTTCTTCTCAAAGGAATTAAACACTAAATTCGCCTAAATTAAAAACTTATAATATGAAAAAAGCATTATTACTATTTATCGCATTCACTACAATTAGCTTGGGAGGTCTTTCAGCTCAGTCATTTTCTGGATTAACAAAAGCCCTTACATCTTCTAGTAGCGAAACTCAGCAGGAAGCTTTATTAAATCAATCTGAAATTCAAAATCTAATTGCTGCAAAACTGGGTGAAAGTCCTGAGTTGACAGATGAAGCCATCAATTATTTAAAAAACAACGCTGAGACAAAATCAGAGATTTCTGCTGTAATTGCTGAAAATCCAACATCTAAGGAAAAGATAATGGATTATATCACTAGCAATCCTGAACTTCTTTCTAAAGCCATGGACTACATTAAAAGTAAACCTGAACTCATGGAAAAAGCACTCAAATTAATTGGGATGTAAAATCATAAAAAAAGGCTACTTCATAAAGTAGCCTTTTATATATATAACTATATTCGTTTATACAACACCCTGAGCTAGCATGGCATCTGCAACTTTTACAAAACCAGCAATATTAGCCCCTTTAACATAGTCTACATATCCGGTTTCGTCTTTACCATACCTTACACAAGACTTATGTATATCTATCATAATTTCTTGTAATTTCTCGTCTACCTCTTCTCTCGACCATCTAAATCGCAATGAATTTTGGGTCATTTCTAATCCTGAAGTTGCAACTCCTCCTGCATTTGATGCTTTTCCTGGTGCAAATAATATCTTTGCTTTATGAAACTCAGATATTGCATCAGGGGTTGAAGGCATATTTGCTCCTTCACTCACACAAATACAACCATTTTTCATCAAAGTAATTGCATCTTCACGACTCAATTCATTTTGTGTAGCACAAGGCAAAGCAATATCACAAGAAACTGCCCATGGTCTTTCTCCTTTCAGAAATTCAGCAGATGGATATTGATCAACATATTCTGAAATACGTCCTCTTTTTACATTTTTTAAATGCATAATAAAAGCCAGTTTTTCCTTATCGATACCCTCTGAATCATAAATACTACCCGAAGAATCAGACATGGTTAAGACTTTAGCTCCCAATTGAATCGCTTTTTCAGTGGCATATTGCGCTACATTTCCAGATCCTGAAACCAATACGTTTTTCCCATCAAAAGAATCATTTTTTTCTTTTAACATACCTTGAGCAAAATAAACAGTTCCATATCCTGTGGCTTCAGGTCGAATTAAAGAACCTCCCCAAGACAAACCTTTTCCGGTTAACACTCCTGTAAACTCGTTTTTTAATTTTTTATATGCTCCAAATAAAAATCCAATTTCGCGAGTTCCCACTCCTATATCTCCTGCAGGGATATCTGTATTTGCACCAATATGTCGAGATAACTCACTCATAAAAGCATGACAAAAACGCATAATTTCATCGTCTGATTTCCCTTTGGGATCAAAATCAGAACCTCCTTTACCTCCACCCATAGGTAAAGTTGTAAGTGAATTTTTAAATACTTGTTCAAATGCCAAAAATTTTAGAATACTTAAATTAACGGTTGGATGGAACCGTAACCCTCCTTTATAAGGACCAATCGCAGAATTCATTTGAATACGATACCCTCTATTAACATGAATATCTCCTGTGTCATCAACCCAAGACACACGAAACATAATCACTCGCTCAGGCTCCACCATCCTCAACAGAATATTTTTACCATAATAAATACTGTTCTTAACAATATAAGGGATTACTGTATCAGCCACCTCTTGAACTGCTTGTAAAAACTCTGGTTCATGAGCGTCTCTAGCCCGAACCTGTTCCATAAACTCGTCAATTATTTTTTGCATAGTGTATTCTTTTAATTTCGAATTAAAATTACTAAAAATATATTTATCTCTTCTTCTACACATAAATTTTTTATAAACATTAACAGCAATTTGTATTTACAGGTATCACCAATACTATTCCAGTAAAAAATAGTACAGGTCTTTTTCTTTTTTTAAATTAGCAGACTAATTTCAGAAACAATGTTAGATAAAGTAAAAAAGCTGATTGGTGATGTAGAAGCATTTAATGCTTCTACAAAAGAAGAGGTGGAACAATTCAGAATTCAATACCTCGGTAGTAAAGGTGTTTTAAAAGATCTTTTTAATGATTTTAAAACCGTAGAGAATCATTTAAAAAAGGATATTGGACAAGCATTGAACCAATTGAGAGGTGCAGCTTCTGAAAAAGTAAATGAGCTAAAAAATTCTTTTGGAAACACTACTGAAACAAAAAGTTTGTATGGCGACTTAACACGCCCAGCTGACCCTATTAATCTAGGAGCTAGACATCCTATTTCAATTGTGAGAAATCAAATCATTGAAATTTTCAACAGAATTGGATTCACAGTCTCTGAAGGACCTGAAATTGAAGATGACTGGCATAATTTTACTGCTTTAAACTTGCCAGAGTACCACCCTGCTCGTGATATGCAAGATACTTTTTTTATAGAAAAAAATCCAGATTTGTTATTGAGAACACATACCTCATCAGTACAAACAAGGTATATGGAGAATAATACTCCTCCCATTCGTACTTTATCTCCTGGTAGAGTCTTTAGGAATGAAGATATTTCGGCTCGTGCCCATTGTATTTTTCATCAAATTGAAGGGTTGTATATTGATACAGATGTTTCTTTTGCCGATTTAAAACAAACCTTATTGTATTTCACAAAAGAGATGTTTGGAAAATCTAAAATAAGATTACGCCCCTCCTATTTCCCTTTTACAGAACCAAGTGCTGAAGTGGATATTTATTGGGGACTAGAAACGGAAACTGATTATAAAATTACCAAAGGAACTGGATGGTTAGAAATTATGGGTTGTGGAATGGTAGACCCTAATGTTTTAAAAAACGCAAATATCGACTCAACTAAATATAGTGGATATGCATTCGGGATGGGGATTGAAAGAATTGCAATGCTGTTATATCAAATTCCTGATATTAGAATGTTTTATGAAAATGACGTACGATTCTTAGAGCAATTTAAATCTGTTCTTTAATGAAAAAAGACATTCTTATTCCTGAAGTTACAGATGTCTTTATGGCCATTGTAAAAGAATACAATGAAGATTTTAAATGTGATGATTGGAATGCCTATATTATAAACAATAAAGAGGTTGAACTTGAAATGGTTTTAATTCTCTCTAAAGGAGATGAAGAAACAACAAAGCTTAAAACCTCTGTTCTTCGTAAAAAAATCGACAAATTACCCGCAAAATCTTACGCAAAAGTGGAGTATATCAACCCTGCTGTTTTGCGATTAAATAATATTTTTGATGTCACCTTTTTTGAAGCTAATAAAATGTTCGATAAAACCTTCACATTTAAAAAAGGAACCGTAAAAGAAGGCTCACTTAGGATGATTCCTCTGTTAAAGAAAAAAGGCGTTCTTATCAAATAAGCATAGCTATACTTCAAATAATGGCTTTCTTAGTTTCTTTTATTAGGCAATCTTGGAGAGATTACCTATCTTTATTTTTTATATTAAATTGATACCCCAATATGAGGATAATTTTAAGTTCTATTTTTATTTGTTTGACTTTTACCGTACAAGCCCAGATATCAACCTTATATGTAGGAGGCTTTACTGATGGTGAAGGAAAAGGAATTTACACGTTTGATTTCAATAGCCAAACAGGAGCTCTAAAGAATCAAAAACTAGTTGCTAAAGCTAATAAGCCTTCTTACTTAGTCATCAGCCCTGATAAAAAAACAGTGTATGCAGCTACGGCATCTGATAATTATTTAAACACTAATAGTGGTGCAATTGCCTCCTTTACTGTCCTTAAAGACGGAATGCTGGAGAAAAACGCAGAAATAAGTTCTTATGGAGAAACCCCATGTCATTTAAGCTTAAATGATAAAGGAGATAAATTGGTTGTTTCTAATTATTCAGGTGGTACTTTTAGCCTATATTCAATTCACAAAAAAGGTCAAATAAACACAGTTATTCAGGTAGAAAATTTAAACTACGATAGTATCAAAGCTCATACGCATGCTGCACAGTTTTTTAAAGACCAATTATTTGTTGCTGATTTAGGTTTGAATAATTTAATCCAATATACTTTTAAAGATTCTAGCTATGTGGAAACACAAAGCATTCCTATGTTAGAAAAAAGTGGACCTAGACATTTTGTTATGACAGAAAATGCTGAGTTCATTTATGTTATTAATGAATACGGAGGAACTATAAGTACTTTAGTAAAAGAAGGAAATACTTACATCAGAAAAAACGATGTCTCTACACTTAGACAAAATTATAAAGGAATAAATGCTTGTGCGGATATCCATCTTTCTCCTGATGAAAAATTCTTATATGGGTCTAATAGAGGAGAAAACACTATTGTTGTTTTTGAAAGAAACAAAAAAAATGGTGATCTAAAAAAGGTACAAACGATTAGTTGTCACGGGGACTGGCCCAGAAACTTTACTTTAGGTCCTAAAGGAAACTTCCTACTCGTTGCCAATCGAAAATCTAACAATATTTCTATTTTCTTAATCGATAAAGCCAGTGGTGAACTTACTTATATTTATGATGTAAAATCACCAAATCCTACTTGTTTACAATTCTAAATAATTAATCTAACAAGTCTGTCAATAATTTAAACTGATGTTTTGGACTCCTTTTTAAATATACAATATTATATACTGTATCTATAATAGGTGTATTAGCTTGGTTTACTTCATTCAGTTTGTATGCGCTTTTTACTGCGTAATACCCTTCTGCAACCATACTCATTTCCATCATTGCAGCTTTTACAGTATAACCTTTACCTAACATATTCCCAAACATTCTATTTCTACTAAAAGTAGAATAGCCCGTAACTAATAAATCGCCTAAATAAGCTGAATTATTAATATTACGTTTCATTTTATGTATCTTTTTGATATAACCCTTCATTTCTCGAATCGCATTCGACATAAGAACAGCCTGAAAATTATCTCCATACCCTAATCCATGAGCAATTCCTGCTGCAATTGCATAGATGTTTTTTAACATTGCCGCATACTCCGTTCCAATAATATCATCTGAAGTTTTACATTTGATATAATCCCCAGACAATACATCACTTAGCAATTTCGCTTTTACCTCATCTTGACAAGCGATTGTTAAATAAGACAAACGCTCCATAGCAACTTCTTCTGCATGACAAGGTCCTGTTACGACTCCAATATTTTCAAAAGGTATTTGATGTTCTCTATGTAAATGTTCCCCTACAATCAATCCTGTTTCGGGAACAATCCCTTTAATGGCAGAAAAAATAGTTTTTTCAGATAGATCTTCATTAATTTTTGATAATTCAGACATCAAAAATGCAGAAGGAATCGCAAAAATCAACACATCAGCATAGGAAACCATTTCGTTTATATCTGCAGATAAAAACAATTGATCTACATTAAATTCTGCAGAAGAAAGATAATTAGGATTATGCTTGTTTTTTTTAATATATTCAATAGAACTCTCAGAACGCATATACCAGCCAACAGTTATTAGGTTTTCACACAACATTTTAACGATTGCGGTAGCCCAACTTCCTCCACCTAATACTGCAATTTTTAAAGATTTATCCATAAATTAATGATTCAATTCTCAAAAATAAGAATTTATACGCAACAATTCACAGTATAATCAGGATTCCTTAGACTACAAGCTGTAAGAAATATTACTATCTTTGGAAAAGATTCAAATCATACCCATTGAGTACTTTCAAACGTTTTTTTAAAGACACTATTATCTATGGTGTTGCCGCCGTTTTGCCTAAGGCGATTAATGTTTTGCTTGTGAGATTACACACGAGTACACTCTCTCCAAGTGAATATAGTGTAAATACCAGCTTTTATGTTTGGGCTGCTTATTTTAATATTGTTCTTACCTATGGAATGGAAACCGCTTTTTTTCGGTTTTTCAACTCGGAAAAAGAAAAAGGCAAAGTAATTTCAACCGCATTTATTTCAATATTAACAACAAGTCTTTTTGCTCTATTTACATTACTGACTTTTAAAGATTCCATTTCTACTGCTCTAGGTTTTTCAAACCCTTTATATTTCTCTCTCTTAGTATGGATCTCTATTTTAGACACTTTAATTGTAATACCCTTTGCTTATTTAAGAGTGAGTGGACTCTCAAAAAAATACACCCTATTTCGACTATTAAACATTGCTGTTTACACTCTTTTTAATTTGTTTTTCTTATGGTATTTACCCCGAAAAACAACAAATACAGCTGCTTTTTTTAATGATATCTATGACCCCTCTTTTAAAGAAGGCTATATTTTTACAGCAAATTTAATTGCCAGTGCTGTAACATTTATTTGTACGATTCCAATTATATTTAAATTCAAAATCTCATTTGATAAAAATATTTTAAAGAAAATGTTTCGTTATTCATGGCCTATTCTATTTGCTGGAATTGCGTATACCACAAACGAGAATCTAGATAAACTTATCTTGGAAGATTGGCTAGGAAAAGAAACTATGGGAGCCTATGCGGGTGCCTATAAAATTGGTGTTATTATGTCGCTATTTATCATGGCATTCCGCTTGGGAGCAGAACCTTTTTTCTTTAATCAAGCAAATAAAAAAAATGCTCCAACCACCTATGCCATCATCTTAAAATGGTTTACAATAATCGGTGCTGTATTTGTTGTCTTTATCGTAGGCTACATCGATATTATCGCCTCGATTTTCTTGGGAGATAAGGCGTATTATAAAGCCTTATCTATCGTTCCTATAATATTAATTGCCAATCTATTTCTTGGAATCTACAACAACTTATCTATCTGGTATAAATTAACCGATAAAACGAAATATGGAATGTATATTTCCACAT
Organism: Flavicella sp.; assembly: GCF_037132785.1. Classification (GTDB taxonomy): domain Bacteria; phylum Bacteroidota; class Bacteroidia; order Flavobacteriales; family Flavobacteriaceae; genus Flavicella. The sequence continues at coordinate 26,307 of NZ_JBAHZZ010000069.1, forward strand.
TAGGAGCCTGTATAACTATATCTATGTTATATATCTTAATCCCTAAAATTGGTTTTATGGGAGCCGCATGGGCAACAGTAGCTGCTTACGGAACAATGCTATTGGTCTCCTATTTTTTAGGCAAAAAACACTACCCTGTTCCTTATGATGTTAAAAGAATAGGAGGTTACTTACTTGTATGCATCGGTTTATCAACTCTATCTTTTTTATATTTCAAGGGTGATATTCTTATCAATACAATACTCATCCTTTTATTTTTATTCCTTATATATATCTTGGAACAAAAAGAGCTTAGGAAAAGTCTAAAACTTAAATAACTTACTTTAAATGGATCGTTTTTAAAACAGCTTCTAATTCAAACATATAATCTCTCTTTTCTACGGAAGGAGCATAAACAAAACCTTCTACTACAATCCATCGATTGTTTTTAACATCTTCAATTACATAATTTAAAAAGGGACCTGCCATAAAATCGTTTAAAAGATCCCATTTTCCGTAGGTTACATAACAAGGTTTCTCATCCATTTTAGTTCGAAAAACTCTCGGTGTATATAATTTTTCAGTAACCATATACATGTTTTCCTGACTACCAGGAATATACTTTTTGCCAATCGTATCTCTCATATTAGAAATAATTTTCACCAGGTTTTTTTTTGATTTTGGAATAGGTACAGAGTACACCAAGATATTAGAAGTTCCATCTCCTTTTGCAATACCTCCCGAAAGACGCTGACGCAACCAAAGAAACTCTCCAGTATCATCAACTTTCTTAAAAAATTTAGGGATCACCATCTCCAAGCCAAGGTTGTTTAAGGTTTTAAAAGAAGTCTCAAAATATGAATTTTTTATATGTGATTTTTGTATGTTTTGGATGTCAAATTCCTTAAATGATCGAATCATTTGTTCCTGATACAACTCTAACATTTCAACAAGTTTCTCTTCACTAGTTCCAGTAATTTTAATAATCTGTTGAGGTTTTGCATATATATTTTTCTTGGACTGAAAATTATTGACAGAATCTAGACTTACAATCAAAATATTTCTACTTGCTTTAAACATCTTTCCAAAAGAAATCTCAGGTATTTGTGAAACACCAAACTGATTTTCTTGTTGAGGCATTCCCAACACAGGAGTCATGATAATTTCTTTTAGTTTTGCACCAACTTCTCCACTCCACCGACTATTGTCCATAACAATCAACAGGTGATTCATTCTTCCGTTAGAATCTAAAAAAATACGTTTCTGCCCTTTTTTAGATTCACATGAAGTAAATAGTAAAACAATACTCAGTAATAATAGAAGGTTTTTCATAAGTGAATTTATTTTTGTATTAAGACTCTTTTCTATAGAGAATTAGTTTTCTTCCTAAAGCAATACTCGATGCATTCCAAATATCGTTCCAGTCTTTAATTTGCTGTGTCGTGATTTTATCATAATTATTAGAATTGCTCCATAAAGGATCTCTTTTTTCTACTGTAAACTCTAATTGTTGGGCATTATTAGATATCGATTTTACAACTTTTTTTTGTGAACTATTAATTTTAGACATCGTAAAATTCAACCTTTTGGGATAAATAATTAGACGTTGACCCACCCTTAAATTTGTGGTTTTCATTCCGTTCCACCTTTTTATGTCCGAAACACGAACTCCATATTTGTTTGCTATTTTCCCCAAATACTCACCACTCCTTACTACATGTCGAATTCGTTGATTCATCTCAAAATATTTAGGCAACGGTTTTTCTCTTTCAGCATCTTCTTTTGCTACCATGGCATAAATTTCTTTTTCATTCTTCACAAACAAGCCTGCTTTATCAATAGGCAAACGAACCGCATATTTTTTATCCTTCACAAAAGGAATTATATCCAATTTATATTCTGGATTTAAAAACTGAAGCATCTCATGACTTATATTTAAAGTTTCATTTAGCTGATCGAAAGTTAAAGTTCGTTTTACACGAATAGTGTCGGTTGCAAAATGAGGAACCATAGGAGACATAGGAACAATTTTATGTTCTTGAGCATATTCGAAAACATATAAATTTGCATAAAAAGCAGGTAAATAATTTGCTGTTTCCCTAGGCAAAAAAGCTCTTATATTCCAATAATTCCGATGACCTCCTGATCTTCTTATTGCTTTTGAAACATTTCCTGGTCCCGAATTATATGCTGCCAATGCCAAATCCCAATCGTTAAATGTTTTATACAGCGTCTCTAAATATTTACAAGCTGCTTCAACCGATTTTACAGGGTCTTGACGTTCATCTACATAAGAGCTAATATTCAAACCAAACTGTTTCCCTGTTTGATACATAAACTGCCACATTCCAGTAGCTCCAGCCCAAGATTTTGCACGGGGATTTAAACCTGACTCAACAACTGCTAAATATTTAATTTCAAGTGGAATATCATATTTATCCAAATAAGATTCAACCATTGGAAAATAATACAATGCTCTCGCCATCATTTTTGGATAATACTTTGAGCGTGTTTTTAAGTAATGCTTAATCAAACGTTCTAACTCAGGATTGTATTCCAAATTAAAAGGAGTTTGTTCATTTAAACGCTCCAATCTTTCCTTAAGAAGTTCTGTTGACAAGTCAACATTGTTGATTGATAGCTTGTCAAAATCTTCATCATAGGTCAACGATATATCCTCATAAAGAGGAGAGCTGTACATCGTATCCAACCACAAACTATCAATTACAATAGGGTGGTTTGCTAATGCTTTTTCAATGATAGAGTCTTGCTGAACAAATACTTCATGAATTATTGAATCTGATACAACATTAGTGGAATCGATGCTTTTAGTCTGGCCAAACGATAAATTTATAAAAGCACTTAGTAATAAAAAAAATCCTAATTTAAGACGTGTCATGTACAATATATAAAAATTACTCTGCTAGCAATTTGGCGATTTCATCTAAATTAGGTGACAAAATAATTTCAATTCTTCTGTTTTTAGCTTTTCCTTCGTTAGAATCATTACTCGCTACAGGAATAAACTCACTTCTCCCTGCGGCAGTTATTTGCTTAGTACTAACATTAGAGTCTTCTAAAATTCTAACAATTGCAGTTGCTCGTTTAACAGATAAATCCCAATTATCTTCGATAACTCCTCCATTAAATGGATCATTATCTGTATGTCCTTCAATTAATACATTAATATCTGGATTATCTGACAACACTTTTGCTAATTTTTTAACCGCTTTCTTTCCATTTACACCTACTGCCCAACTTCCTGAATTAAAGAGTAATTTGTTTTCCATAGAAACATAAACTTTACCATTTTTGTTTACAATTGTCAAACCTTTACCTTCAAATCCTTTCAATGCATTGGCGACAGTATTTTTTAACTCTTGCATTGCAGATTCTTTCTCTGAAATTAATTTTTCTAATTCATCGATTTTACTTGACCTAGCAGAAAGTTCTCCTTCCAGTTTTCTTAAACGAGCGCTTTCTTCCATTAGTTTGGTCTCTTTTTCGTCTAGTTCAGAAAGCAATTTTCTGTTTTCAATTGCATTTTTCTCCAACGCCGAAGAGCTTTTAGAAGCTAGCATATCATAAGTTTTCTTTAACTCAATATTGGATTTTTTCAAATCATCAACCTCCCGTTCTAAAGCTTCATTTTTCTGTAATAAATCGGCATGCTTATTCTCTAATTTTTTAAGATCTTCAATATTCTTGTTTTTATTTAATTGTAGTTCATCATTCTGAGCCAACAACTCTTTTTTATCTTCATTCAATTTATTGTATTTGTCTTCTAAATCAACAAACACTTTTTTCGAAACACATGACACCGCAATTGCAGCAATACAAATACTTAGAGTAATTTTTTTTAACATCATAATTATTTATTTAATTCTACTACAATAGGACAATGGTCGGAATGTTTTGCATCAGGTAATATATAAGCCCTTTCTAACCTGTCTTTTAACGTTTCGGTTACCAAATGATAATCTATTCTCCATCCTTTATTATTATTCCTAGAGTTAGCTCTATAACTCCACCAGCTGTAATGATCCGATTCTTTATTAAAAATTCGGAAACTATCGATAAATCCATTTTTTATAAAGGCATCTAACCAAGCTCTTTCTTCTGGTAAAAACCCAGAGACTCCTTTCATTTTTGGATTGTGTATATCTATTTCTTCATGACAGATATTGTAATCGCCACAAATTATTAAATTGGGGATTTCTTTTTTTAATTCATTTACATAAACCTGAAATTCATTCATAAACCTAAACTTAAATTCAAGTCGATCAGAATTTGTTCCTGATGGTAAATACAAGCTCATAATCGAAACTGTATCAAAATCTACACGTAGGTTTCTACCTTCAAAATCCATCGATTCTATACCTGTTCCAAAAACGATATGATTTGGTTTTTCCTTACATAAAACAGCAACTCCGCTATATCCTTTCTTTTGTGCAGAAAACCAATAGTTATACTTATAACCAGCAGCTTTAAATACGGTTAAATCCAACTGATCCTCTTGAGCTTTTATTTCTTGTAAACAAAGTACATCTGGATCTGCAGCCGTTAACCAATCAATAAAACCTTTTTTCAGCGCTGCTCTAATCCCGTTTACATTGTAAGATATTATCTTCATTTTTTTTACGTCTGATAAAAATTTCTTAATTCTGTTCGCTTCAGTTTTTTTGAAGCCGTGCGAGGCAAGTTATCAATTTTCACCAAATCTATCACTTTGAACAAGGGATTTAATTTTGATTTAATCAAATTTTGTACTTTCTTTAACGCTTCATTTTCTAATTCCGTCTCAGAACCCACAAAATACACAACCAATTCACTAGGTCCTCCATTTTTGGACGAAACTGCAATTGCGGCAGATTCCTTTACAAAATCTAAAGTATTGACAACAACTTCTATCTGAACCGAACTCACTTTTATCCCCCCTAAGTTCATCGTATCATCTACCCTACCATTTGCTTTGTAAAATCCATTTTCTAAATAAAGAAATTCATCTCCGTGTTTTCTCAGTGTATTTCCTTTATATTTTGGAACATCTTTATAATAAACATCATGATGACTTCTATTTAATAATTCTGTTGAAAGTCCTAGTATCGGAGGGATTAAAAAAACTTCTCCTAATTCATCTTTTTCTCCTTTGTCATTTAATAAAACGAATTCTCCTCCAAGAGTCTGAGTAGAAAATTGACTTGGTTTATTTTCTTGAACCAAAGTACTCGCAATATAGCCACCACCAATTTCGGTACCTCCACAATATTCAATTACTGGCTTATGATTTGCCAAACTCATCAAATAAGACATTTCTTCGGGGTTAGACACCTCTCCAGTAGAACTAAAACAACGTATTTCTCTCCAGTCAAATCCCTCCATATTTCTGCTTAACTTCCACGCTTTAACAATACTTGGCACCACACCTAACATTGAAACTTGAGTGTTTTGTACAAATTCGCCAAATTTATTTTCCAAAGGACTTCCGCTGTATAGTGCAATAGTTCCTTTATTTATTAAAGAAGCAAAAACGAGCCATGGTCCCATCATCCAACCTAGGTTTGTTGGCCAACAAAGTACATTTCCTTCTTTTATATCATGATGATAATAGGCTTCACTAGCAGATTTTATAGGAGTTATATGTGACCAAGGAATGGCTTTTGGTTCTCCTGTAGTCCCTGATGAAAAAAGAATGGTCGACCTGTGGTGAGGGCTCACTTTTACCGAAGTAAAACTAATGTTTGAGCTAAGGAAATCTTTAAAAAAAACATCACCGAATTTTAAAAAAGTTTTTTTCAATTCATCTTCTACGACAACACAATTATGCGCACCTGCTTCTAAGCTTTTTTGATACAACAAATGATTTTTACCAGCCCTTGTATAGCTCTCTTGTGTGAAAATAATTTTTGGTTTTGTGATTTTTAATCGAACAGTAATTTCATCTACCGAAAAACTATCAGCAATCGTAGCCACGATACAACCCGTTTTAATTGCTGCCAAATAAATAGCTACTGCCGCTACTGACATAGACATATAAATAGCAACTGTATCGCCTACCAACACCCCCTTTGATACAAGTCCATTCGCAATGGTATTTACTTTTACCTCTAACTCTTGATACGTAACTTTTTCAAGACTATTTTCCTTGTCATAAACAATCGCTATAGCATCCTTATCAGCCTGAAAACAACTATCTATAATGTTGTATTTAGCACCATATAACCATTCAGCGTTTTCAACTCCATTTGTAACCTTTACGATAGAATTGTATTTTTCATCAAAAACAATTCCGAGTTTCTCAATAGTTTTCTCCCAAAATGTATATTTATTTTGAACGGACCAACGCCAAAACTTATCATAGGAATTGATTGACAATTCTTTCATCATTATATGAATATTTGTCATTTCAACCTCCCCTAAAGCAGTAATTATTTTTTCCATAACACCAAACGTTAATTGATCCTAAAAGCCTAAAAATATAAACCTTACCCGTAGTCTAATTCATACCTAAAAAACATATAATTCATCTATCTCCAACTAATCATTAGAACTTAAACAAAACACTTTTTATAAGTAAATAAGTGTTTGATGTTACAGATTCAAGAGATCTTTATTAATTAAAACACGATTTTTCAATAACACTTCTATTGTGTTTTTGAAATTTGATTATCTGTCTCATATTTACAACTTTAGGACGAGTAATAATATCTGTTTTACCCATTTCAAGGGAAGGTATTTAACCCTTTCCTCTTGAAAAACAATAAAAAGAAAACCCTCTAAAAACTTGCATTTATTACTTGAGTTTAAATTTATTTATTTGATAGAACCTACGACTTCTCTAATAAGTGAATTCATAATATCATAAGATCCAGTTCTGTTTTTATGGGTTAAACCCGTTCTAACAATTACTAATTCTTTTGAAGGAATAATAAAAATTCTTTGACCGTGATAGCCATCTGCATAAAACATATCTTTTGGAGCATCTGGTATAAATCCATCCGTATTTGTCCAAAATTGAGCTCCGTATTCGTTTTTTGATTGTTTTGTTGGAGTTGTAGTATATTCTGCCCAAGACTCATTGAATAATTGAGTTCCGTTCCAGTTTCCTTTGTTTAAATAAAGCAATCCTAATTTTGCCCAGTCTCTTGCGGTTGCCCACGCATAAGAAGAACCCACGTAATTCCCTTCCATATCCGTTTCAAACAGCATAGAGTTCATACCAATTTTATCTATTAATTCGGTATATGGGAAATCTAAATATTCTTGCTGTGTTTTAAATTGTGATCTTAAAATACCTGAGATCAAATTAGTAGTTCCCGATGAATAATTAAAATGAGTACCTGGTTCAAATTCTAGTTCTTTGTTCACTTGTGATTGGGTCATGTCTCTTTCCATAAATAACATTTTCGTCACATCAGAAATTTTGGCATAATCCTCTTCCCATTCAAGTCCGCTTATCATTTTTAGTAGATGATGTGTGGTGATCTTTGAACGGTTATCATTTTTCCAGTCTTTTAAACGTAAAGATTCTATAACAGGTTTTTGAATATCAAAGCCCTTTTCGTGTTCTAGGACTCCCATTATTGTTGCGAGCAAACTTTTTGCCATAGACCAACCTAAAAACTTACTGTCTTTATCAAAACCTTTAGCATATTTTTCAGCAATTAAATGACCTTTATAGAGTACTAAAATAGAACGTGTTTTTTTCTGAAACTCTTTATTGTTTTCAACAAAGCCATTTTCTATCGCAGCTGTAAGATTCGAATAATTGATGTTTGTAAAAACAGAATCAGAAGGTGCTCCAGTACCGTACGGATATGCTAAGTTAGAAGTATTTGCAGTTCTTTTTGGAATTAAAAAGTTTTGATGAATATCAAAATCATTATCTATGACAACAGATCCTTGTCCTTTACGAAACAATGCTTTTCTAGACAACAACCCAAATACACTTGAAGTAGTTAATTTTGTTTTTACATCAACTTCTGTTTTTGCTAGCTTTATAGAAGGGACATTGTTGTCAGTAGCGTTGATTACAGCAACCTTTCTGTTTGATATAAAAACATTAGAACTCATGTTTTTTGCTGCATATCCTGCAATTATATTCAGTCTAGGATATTGTAAATAAACTACGATAATCAGGATAACGATTACTATTAGGCTAATGATTTTGAAAAGTTTCATAAGTACTATTTGAGTTTCTGCTAATTTATCTAAAAAAAGGGATTAAGCAGGTTATTATACACCTGTACTTCCAAAACCTCCTGCTCCGCGTTCTGTTTTATCTAACTCAGTAACAGTGGCCCATTCAGCACGCTCGTGTTTGGCAATAATCAATTGAGCTATTCTTTCTCCATCATTAATGATAAAATCTTCATTAGATAAATTCACTAATATAACACCTATTTCACCTCTATAATCCGCATCAATAGTGCCCGGACTGTTTAAGACGGTAATCCCTTTTTTTGCAGCCAAACCACTTCTAGGTCGTACTTGGGCTTCTGTTCCTACTGGAAGTGCAATAAATAATCCTGTTTTAATAATTGCTCTTTGTAAAGGTTTTAAAATGATAGCTTCCTCAATATTCGCTTTTAAGTCCATTCCAGCTGACGCAAGTGTTTCGTAATGTGGAAGTGCGTGTTTGGATTTATTGATAATCTGAATTTTCATATGCTTGCTTTTTATTAAAAAATAAGATAGTGAATTGACGCCATAAATAAGTTATAGTTCGGTATTAAAATACACTTTGTAAAAATGCATTTGTTTTTCTTCGTCGAATCCTTTTTCTAAAAACTCTTTAGAAGAAGCAAGGTTTTCTAAATCTAGTTTGATTTGAATATGTGTATCTAGTTTGATCTCGCTTTTTATTTTTCTTTTCTGAGATTCAAAGACAGAGTTTGAAACTTCAAATTCGTCCCAAAATCCGATTTGTTTTTTTTCTTCAAACAGTTCTTTGTATTCAATAAAAGCGTTTCGAATGCTATCATTGTTCTTAAAAACCTGAGCCTCAAATTCTTTTGGACTAGCAATATCCTTTTCTGCGAAATAACCTAAGGTTGTGCTTAAAAAATCCGCTTGTTCTTGTTTTCCTAACTCTTCCTTGACAACCGTATTAGAAAAAGACTTACACATATCTAAAAAATGCTTAGTTTGTGCATTATCATCATCTGCAAAATCGATATTTAAAAAATGTTGCTTCCAATAAGCAGCATCATAATTATTGTTATCAATACTTAAAACGGTAAAACCATTTTCTTTTTCCGTATTTAAAATCAAACAGCCTTTGTCAATTTTTCCAGGATTTATTCCTTTGTCAATACCGAGAGATATTTCTTTGCCTTCGATAAAGGTTTGAAAAAAGGGAGTTCTTTTTTCTATTTTTAAAATTCCTATCGCATCTACTAATTCTCCTTTGATAAAGATATCTGAGAAATAGGAAACAATTAAATCTCCGGTTTTTATTTGTGGATAAGATGATTGTTCAAAAAGATGTTTTGCTATATGTTTACTATTATCAATAAAGGTATTTGGATCGTTAAAAGTATCAGCACAATAGGTAAACATTTCGTTCATAGAAAGATGTGTCGCATGCTGAAAGTTGTAAAACTCATTGATTTTTCCAAAAGGCTTTAAGCTCATTGAAAACAATAATTTATAAAGCTCTTCGTCTTCGGTATTTAGCAGTTTTTCTGAATAAACATTTTCTTTTTCAGTATGCTTATTCCCAATCTTATGAAGGATGGTTTGACTTATAAATGTTTCTTCTGTTTGAATCATAAAATAGGTGTAATTAAAAAATGCAGTAATAAAACTGCATTTTTCTAATTTATAAATTTTCTTCTAAAACCCCTCTTATATAAGAGTTCTTGTCTTCTGTCTTTAAGTTTTGCAATAGTTCGTCAAATGTTTTGCGCAACCAAATATTACTCAATACATATCTAATGACTTCAACTTTTATGGTCGAGTTATTAGACCCCAAGCTCATTTTTATAAACTTAGCAAAGTTCTCGTCTTCTTTTGTTTCTATATTTGGCAATACCAACAAACAAGCCAATAGTTCTTTATTTGACTTTGCAGTAAAGAATGCAGTTGACAAAACTTCAAAAGGAATATTTTTTGACAGGTTAGATAATTCAAGCCTAAAAGCATCTCTTTCTTCATCGTTTCTTGCTTTTAAAAATTTACTAGCTATAGGACCAACTTTTTCAAAATTTTCATTTTTAGCAGGTGCGGCAGCTTTCTTTTCTTGTTTAGCCCAAGAGTCTGTTAATGCAACGGTTCTATTAAATACCAATTGCTCAGAAGAACTATCTGAATCAGTACAGAAATATCCCTTACGTTGAAATTGATATTTGTTTCCTGTTTGTGTGTTTTGTATACTAGGCTCAACAAAAGCAGTTCCAATGGTTAAAGAGTTCGGGTTAATAAATTCCTTAAAATCTTTGTCTTTATGTCCATCAGGAGCTTCATCAGTAAATAATCTATCATACAATCTAACTTCCGCTTTTATAGCGTGTGCAATTGAAACCCAGTGTAAAGTTCCTTTTACTCTACGTTTGCTGGCTTCTGTTCCGCTACCACTTTTAGAGTCTTCATCATAAATACAATGAACTTCTGTGATATTTCCTTCTGCGTCTTTTATAACGTCGTTGGCTTTTATAATATAAGTGTTCTTTAAACGAACTTCTCCTCCGAGTTTTAATCTAAAGAATTTTTTATTTGCTTGTTCTCTAAAATCTTCCTTTTCAATATAAATTTCTTTCGAGAAAGGAACCTCCCTAGTTCCAGCATTTTCATCTTCAGGATTATTTTCAGCAGTTACCCATTCCTCTTTACCTTTAGGATAATTGGTAATAACCAATTTTAAAGGGTTTAATACAGCCATAACTCTTGGTGCGGTTTTGTTTAGATCATCTTTGATACAATATTCTAACAAGGCAACATCCGTAACGTTTTCTCTTTTAGAAATACCTGCAGTTTCACTAAATTTTCTGATAGATTCAGGCGTATAACCTCTTCTTCTTAAACCCGAAATTGTTGGCATTCGTGGGTCATCCCAGCCATTTACAACTCCTTCCTCAACAATTTTCAATAATTTACGCTTACTCATTACAGTATAACTTAAATTTCTACGTGCAAATTCACGTTGTTTAGGTCTTTGTTTAGAAGTGTCAATTACTTGATCAACATACCAATCGTATAATTCTCTATGACTATTAAATTCTAATGTACAGATAGAATGAGAAATTTGCTCCAGATAATCAGATTCACCATGAGTCCAATCATACATTGGGTAAATACACCAGTCGAAACCCGTTCTGTGGTGTTCTTTTTTAAGGATACGATACATAATAGGATCACGCATATGCATATTTACATGCTGCATGTCTATTTTTGCTCTTAAAATATGAGTTCCTTCATCAAAATCGCCATTTTTCATTTTTAAAAAAAGGTTCAAATTTTCTTCTATAGAACGATCTCTATTCGGACCATTCACTCCTGGCTTCTTTGGAGTTCCTTTTTGAAGAGCCATTTCTTCTGAAGATTGATTGTCCACATAAGCCTTACCTTCTTTGATTAATTCAGTAGCCCAATCATAGAGTTGTTGGAAATAATCTGAAGAGAAAAATTCTTTATCCCATTGAAAACCTAACCATTGTACATCTTTTCGAATAGCATCTACATATTCTTGCTCTTCTTTTGCAGGGTTTGTATCGTCAAAACGTAAATTTACAGGTGCACCGTACTTTAATCCTAAACCGAAATTTAAGCAAATCGAAGCTGCATGCCCTATATGTAAATACCCATTGGGTTCTGGTGGAAAACGAAAACGTAATTTATCTTTTGACAAACCATTGTTTAAATCTTCTTCAATGATTTGTTCTAGAAAGTTTAAAGATTTTTTTTCTGACATCTTTAACAAGTTGAAATGTTAATTAAAGACACAAATTTAAAGAAATTAAGGCGAATAGAAATGTTTTTAAAGAGGGAAATTTTTCGAAAAATGATTTTATACGGTATCGGGTTTAATACCTCAAGACTTACTTCCTACGAAAAAAGCGGTAATCTTTGAAGATGAGTTTGCCCTGGGACTTTCGTAAATAGGCTAGAACTAGCAATAAATTATATACATTGTGCCTGTTGCACAACTCTGTTGATAAAGACAAGAATCTAAGGTAAAAGAAGCTTCATTTTTCCTTAACTTTAGTTATGCAAGGCAAAAAAGAGTACCAAGAAAAATTATTTGCCCATTTTCAATTAAGTGAGCGAA
>NZ_JBAHZZ010000083.1:0-8185 GCF_037132785.1 Flavicella sp.
AGGTTTTAGGATGGAAATTAAATAAGCTCTAGTGACTTTATTTGAACCCTGAACAAGTCTTTTAGTAGTGAAAACATCTGACCTATTACTTTGGTATCTACTTTTACATTTTTCACAATGAATTTTAAATATTTTTTTAGGTTGTAAGCAATGGCAGACATATGCATGACTTTATTTGCCTGTTGAATTCCTATGGTATTGATTTTTCTAAGTCCCATAAACTGAGTTAAAGTCCCAAAGACAGGTTCTACTGTACTTTGGCGTTTGGATTTCATATACCTGCCTTTTTTACTATTTACTCGTTCAATATTTCTTTCGTACTCTTCTCGGTAATATGTTACTGAAAACTTTTTCTCTTGAGTTGACTTCCCTAAACAGCTTAATTTTAAAGAGCAGTCTTTACAAATTTTGGAAGAAGCTCGGTATTCTTTCTTTTTGGTTTTGGTACGGTAATCCAAAAACACTTTGCTTTCTTTGCCATTTACCCTTCTCTGTATAACTTTTTTACCACATTATAACCTGGTCTTTTTACTTGCACTACTTTTACTTTCTTTTTAGGTAAATTACAGAAAGGTTTCTCTTTGTAGACATACGCTAACCCTGTCTGCGGGTCTATAATTATATCTTTCATTTTTTTTAAAAATTAAACCGCTTGGGTAGTTGTATTTATGTTTATTTTTTTTATAAAATCGACAACAGCTAATACAAAAAACTGTTTACTTTCAATAGATTTACGAATATCATTACCACTTGTATTATTTGTAATAAAAAAAGGACCTTCAGCAAGATGAGATCTAATAATAAAATAAGCAGTGTTTACTATCAAGCTTTTATTTGCCAAAATATCATAGGCCTCTACTTCTTTTATAGATAATTGTATAGGTATCGATTCAGAATAAATGACAGGATCAACGATCATCATTCTTTTTAATGCTAATAATTGATAAATGTTTACATATTCACTAATAAAACCACCTTCATCTGGTGATGTAAGCCTATAAGGCCCTCGGTAATTGCCTTTTTTTTCTTTATAGAAAAATTGCTTATTTTCAATAATCTCACCAACTCCTTTCTTTGTAAACACATCTGAAAGAACCGCTGGACGTAACCAGGTTTCAATTTTTAGATTTTTCATAACTCATTTAGCTTTTCCAATTCTCCAAATCTCACAAGTGTATAAATAGAAAGAAATGCTGATCTTTTTTGATGCTCATTTTTAATCAAAAATTGAAAACAAGCTGATACAGCGTACAGTTCTTCAACACTGTTGCAGGAATTTATAATAATTTCAATCTCGTTAACATTGTACATAATTATTTTTTTTATAAACCTATAGGTCTGTTATTGGTTGTTTTTTTATCCATACATCCACACATATACATATATCTAATTATCAGTCACTTATATTACTCTATGTATGGATTGTTATGGAATAACAAATACTCTTTCCATACATTCCATAACATTCCACTACATTCTCCATCGTCTATATACTTGTTTTTTAATATATTAACTAGGTATGTAATGTATGGCACACGAAACACCCTCTTATTTTTCAGCATCGTTAACGATCACGTTAAATAAATTTGAACTCTCGCCATTATTGCTTTTTGAGATCTCTTTTTTTAAGGGGGTTGCAGGGGGAATTGTCAAAGAAGCCCCTTGAAGAGACAGTTGGTATTGTATTGCGTCGTAAATTTCCTCATAAACACCTGTTTTTTTTATATCAATTTCATGACCAGAGGATGTTTTCACCCCTCTTCCCGGCGCCATTTTTATTCCTTTGGAATGATAAGTTATAAAAGCGTTTGAATTTTTTAACTGATCTTTCATAAATGATTTACCTGGTATTGCTTCTCTATAAAGCTCCCACCAAAGCTTTGTCATTTTTATGTACATATTCGTATAATTAAAAAACAGACTTCTTCCTTCTAACTTAAAGTCTTCCGTAGCTACAATCCTTAAATGACTTGGTGCTTTACAACCAGACAAAAAGCAATCCCACCATTTGTTGATAATGCTTTCAGACTGTAGCTTGCGCATTTGCTGCTCTATACATTTGATAAAATGAGCTTCCATCTGGGCAAATGAAAAAGGAAAATCTAGAATGTCTTTAAAAATTTCATAGGTAGCACCAAAAACGGATGCGTTTGATATCATTCTTGTTTTGGCATCCGGTACACGTTCGGAAAAGGACCTTTTAAAGGCTCTATGTTTTTTAGTAAACTGCTCTATAAATAGGTTACGATGCTTTAATAATTCTACGGAATAAGACGAATAGCCATCAGAACACATGTCTTTAAATTCGTCATAGCTTTTACCTTCCGCTTCAGAAAATTCATTTTTGTTAATTTCATTGGCAAACAAACGCTGAATCAAAGGCTCTTGAGAGGGATAATCATTCCCAGTTAAAATTGCAGAGGATAAAATAGGAACGGTTTCCAATGCTATTTTACTTGTAATATTCCCACGCTTATACCCATTTCTATCCCAAATTCCTTTAAAAATCCCGTCCACCTTGTCATCCCCTCGCTTATATTCAGAGTATTGAGATATTCCGTTAAAAAACTGTGACAACTCTATTACTTTAGCTTTTAGCGTAGAAGCTCCACCCTCGATATTCTGAGCTTCCTGAGGAATTCCAACAAAAGATTGTATCATTTCTGCTAACTGATCTTTTCCAGATCCTCCTGGCCCATATAAAAAAATAATAGGAAAGTTACCCAAGCTACGTACTACAATATCTTGAAAAAGAGAGGCAATTGCAAATAGAATTCCTGATATAGCATGCTCTCTGTGCACCTCCATAGCCTTCGACCCAAATGTCTTAAAAGTTACTTTAGCCTGCTGTACCCTAAACCTTTTTTGACTATCATATTTAAAAACGTTTTTACGGTATATTTTATTTGCTGAAGGCACGTAATAAGAAACTTTTTCGTACACAAACAAACCGTTTCCATCTATCACGATAATCTCTCCAGTATACAGCTGTACCAGGTTATTCCAAACCCAAAAGCCTTCTGGTTGATGACCTAGAACTTCAATTTTACGTCCTATTCCCATTTTATCAAACAGATATACCTTTAGCTTTAAAAACTCCCTCGCGTCGCCAGTATAAATATAATTACCGTTACCTGAAAGAATAGATGTAAAGCGCTGCTGCGTATCTACAGCTTCTGAGGGTGCATCAAATATCTTTTCAACTCCATAAACATTTCTGATTTTTAAAAGCTTCATAGGAAACTCTTCATCAGACATATGTTGAACAATCTGCACCAAGCAATTGGTGACATGCTTAAAAGTGTAATCACCATCGGTTCCTGTTTTTACCCACATTCTATTGTCAGATTCAAACACGCCGTACTTATAAATATCATTTCTCAATCTATCAAAAGGAGTAGAAACACCATCAGGTAAGGTATACTCGGCATCTGAAAGATTGACCTTGAATTTGTTTTTATCCAACCTAGCCTCCTGCTCTGCTTCAAATTTAGCTTCCGCTTGTTTGACCCATTTTTTAATGGTGGCCAAAGAAACTTTAGATTCTGTTTTTAACCAGGGCATATAAATTTCTTTCAGCGCTTCATCAGGCACCTTTGCAATAATCTCGCACAATTTATACGCACCTTGACTTTTATCCAATTCGGTCCCTTTTAAATGCTCCTGGAGCAATACTTTAAAACCATCAATGTTTTCTCCTTTTTGCACCAATGTTTTTTGCAAAGCATATTTCTCTGGAGTGTAGGTACTCTCAATAATTTCGGCAATATCAAGCTCAGATAATTTTAACTCCGCTCCAAGCTTTAAGGCTTCCTCCTTGGTTTCCCTTTTCTTTAAATTATAAAAAGAAAGATTCAATTCTTTGAGTGCTTTTTTATGCTGCCTTACAAAATCATCAGGATCTGCACCTCCTGTTTTTTGTACGTTTACTCGAAAGCCGTGTGCAAGGAATAAGGGAATATAACGCAGCATTGCTTTTTTACCTGCAGGATCATCATCAAAGGTAAAATTGATTTGTTTACAGTACTTTTTAAGAATTGCTATTTGTGTTTCAGTAATAGCGGTTCCACAGGGAGCTATGGTATTGTTGAATCCATTTTCGTGCCAGGCAATCACATCATTATAACCTTCTACGATGGTGGCTTCTCCAGTATCAATAATAGACCTAAGAGCCCTATTCAAGCCAAACCATATTTTATTCTTGTTATAAATAATGCTTTCAGTTGGGTTTATCCATTTTGCCGCCTTTTTATCTCCCGAAACGTCGCGACCTGCAAAACCAATAAGCATACCTTTGATATCATGAATTGGGTAAACAATACGTTTCCAATACTTATCTGCTTTTTCGCCTACCAAGGCTATTTCTTGCGCTTCTTTGAGCTGCCTAGACTCTTTTAGGGCATTCGTTAGAAACCGCTCTCCTGGAGCATAGCCAATTTGCCAATCCAAAATAATGTCTTTGGTGTATTGTCTGTTTTTTAGGATCTCTTTTTTCGCAAAATGCTCTTTTTCTAATTCTAAAAATGCTTTTTGATACACTACCAAAGCTGCATCTAAAACAGGACGTACATTTTCTTTTTTTTCAACGATTTTAGCGTACTCCGCAGCCTGTTCTTTGTTATCGTACTCTACTGTTATTCCGTACTTGTTTGCCAAAGCCTCCAAAGCTTCCACATAATTCAATCGTTCGTGATCCATTAAAAAAGAAACCACATTCCCTGATTTTCCTGAAGAATAACAATTGTAGCGTTGCTTTATTTTATTGACACAAAAGGAGGGTGATTTTTCCACTTGAAAAGGGGACAATCCAAAAAAATGAGCTCCCTTTTTTTCCAACTCCATATAGTCAGAAATAACATCAATTATATCTACTTTCTCCAGCAGCCCCTCTATAAAATGTTTATTTATATAGCCCATTAATTCGATAATTTATATTCGTTTTTAAACCTCTTTTCAAAAACATCCTTATTTAAAGTAGAGATAGCAGCGGAATATGAGTCATAGCCTAATTGGTTAGCAAAAGCTACTTTTTGCTCGTACAAATCTTTTTTATCCCCTTTTATAATTTCAACGCTGCCTGTTATTCCAATTATCGCAGGTAATTTTGCGGATTTTTTCATTAATTTCATAGCGTCTAATTGCACTTTTGCCCCTGAAATAATAGTACTCGAAATATCATTTACGGCTTTTGCGTTTTCAATCGTTATAGAACCATCTTTTATACCTGTTAATGTTTCAAATAATCTATCTGTTAAGGTGTTTAATGTGTTTGTTGACATGATGTTGCTTTTATTAGGTGTTTCGTAATTTCTCTGTTTAATTTCATTGCTGCTGCCAATTCTGGATGAACTCTATTTTGTGAATTTCGACGTGACAACTCTCCATTTGACAACAATTCTAAATCATCTATTTTGGCTTCTAGTCTACTTGCCTGTGGCTTTACACACACATTCATTCCTTTTGCTATTGGCCCATTAGCTTTTTTCCATAAATCCCTGTTGTAGTGAACAAATCCATCTTTTTTTTTGACAACCACATAAGGAAGGCCTATAGCATTAAACCAAATTCTTTTTTCGCCAATGGGTGTAATTCCTCTTTTCTCCCACATCTTTATATTGCATATTTTAAAACGCCCCATCAACACGTTTCTACTGTGTATTTTTTTTAACTCTGAAGAAGTTCTTTTAAAGTGCAAATACCTTCTTTTTTTCTCAATATGTTTTTTACTCCAACCTTTGTTTTTCGACCATTTCTCTGAAAAAATCTCAGCTAATTCAACATCACCTATAGATTTGTAATACTTTTTTAAATAAAGCACTTGCGAGGGTTTCCAGTACTCCATTTCTATTTTTTTTAAGCCCATTTCGTAAGCAAACATTCTGAGTTTAGTTATTCTCAAACCCAATGCATCAGCAAGATCTTGGTTGGTCATTTCAAAGAAATTATCATGAATAAATTCTATCTCATGAGGCTCTAATAGTATTTTATTATTTTTCCCTATTCTCATAACACCTCAGTTTCAATTACTTCTAAATCATTCGCTAACTCTGCTATTTCTTTATCTAAAATTTTCACTAACTGAACGGACTCAATTTCGTTAAATAGAGGCGAGGTGTTTATTTGTAACTTCCGGGCCTTTAATACATTTATTTTTGACTTTATTTTTTTCATAATTTTTAGCCTTACATAGCCTTTTGACTACAGTTTAATTTTTAATTTTTAATATCCAGTCCCTAGGGTTGTTGTATATCCTCTTAAAAGATGGTTTTGTGAAGCGGTCTACTTCTAAGTGCAAAAACCAGTCATCACCTCTGTATAATGTTTTTCCTACCATAACTCATTCTTTAAAAAAGTGCTTTAAATATTTTTTGACATTCCGGAAGATGAGCGATATCAACTCCAAAATTCTTTGTTTGCTCAATAGCTTCAGTGGTAATTCTATCAACTAAAATTCTTGATTTAAAGAACCCCATAAATCCATCCTTTGCCGCGGGTTCATTCTCCCATGCGATATACAGCCGCAGCATTCCCTTTTCTGGAAGCGCAACAATCTGAGCGACGCTTTTACCATTGTTTGTTAAAAATTCTTTTGCTTTAATTTTTTTTGAATTCATAATCATAATTTTTGTTTTGGTAAACCATCACCGTTACGGCGGTGATGGTTTTGTTAATCAATAAATAGTGCGCGCTAACACACAGAAAAAAAAAGAACGTAATATTTAGCAGAACTAAATGATGTTAAGGTCACGAGTTTTTATAGTCAGTTCTTGCCTAGTTTGGACCTTGAATTTTTCGTAAAGAGCTTGTTTTGGCTTATGCAACGAGCCAAATGGAATTTGCAAATCAAATGCAATTTTTTCATTTGTTGCACTTGTAGAAAGAAGTTTCAGTAACTGCACATCAAACGATGTCAGCTCAATTCCATTCACCGTAGGAGGTTTACATATAATACCATTGTATTTACATGTTTTTCGAGCTGGACAATCCCAATAATCACCCTCTTGAAGTTCGTTGTTTTCAATATCAGCAACAAAATCCAAACCTCCGTACCTGCATTTATAAAAACATAATACTTGATCAAATTCGCTGTTTGGATACCAATCTTTAAGAGCTGCAGAAGTGTCTTTCTCACTTTTAATTTTATCTTCTGCCAATTTTGCGACATGGTAAGGCATATTGCAAGCTGCTTCTACTTTTCCGCTTGATAAGAATTTTAAACCGCCCTCGACTGCGAAAAATTCAACGCTATCAGACAATAAGCCAGGATAACATTTAGGTTGTGCATTTGTAAGTGTCATATAAAATTATTTTAGTGTTATCTTTTCCTCAAGATCCTTATACTTCTCTGCTATTTTTAGTAGAGCGTTTAAGACCCTTAAGTTCGAAGTAGTTCTTTTTGTTCTTACGTTTCTCACAACGCTTGAACTTACCTCGAAACTTTCTTTTTCTAATAAATCAATCACCTCTCTCACATAATACGTAGGCAAGTATCTGTCTAAAAAATCAAATGTTTGATCAAAATGCGAACGCATTTTCTTAGATATCGAATTCTTTGTTATATTTGTCATAAACGTGTATAGTTGTGTAATACCGTGTACGCAAATCTAAGTAAAAATACACCTATAGATGTATCTTTTGTGAAATAAATACACTCTAAGGTTTAATTTAAAACAATTCTAAACAATGTATTTTCATAAAAAGCTTAAAGAGTACTTTACAAACAAAGGGCTTAACAACAGACAAATTGCTAATGAAATTGGCTATTCTGAAGCTATGGTAGGGAGGTATCTCACTAAAAGTAAACCAAATTTTGAGCTTCTTACAAGAATTGTTAAATCATACCCAGACATTGATCTAAACAAGCTATTCAAAGAAAAATATAGCAATACTGTTCAAGAAGAACCTGCTATATATACGAAAGAGTCAATTGCTATCATTAACAATATAGAAAAGGAATTGCAAGCCCTAAAGGACAAAATTGACCCAGTTTAGACACAAATAAAACATAAAACACTGTTAATCAACGAGTTACATAGAGTAAATTAATCCAGTCGAGGTCACTATAAAATACCGCAACACACTTGTAAACAAGTAGTTGTGGTTTTTTTATGCTTTAGATTGTACGATTTCTGTACGGCTGCTTGTTTTTCCTAATGTTATTACTATAATTCAAATATTTCTATAA
>NZ_JBAHZZ010000084.1:0-12068 GCF_037132785.1 Flavicella sp.
TTATCTTTATCTTCAGCTGCGCTACTTCCTACATCAATCTCATCGATGACTGTACTAACATAGTTTCTTCTGAAAGCCTGGACCCAACTATGCATGTTCTCTTGTTGCTCTTGCCCAACCATTGCCGACATATTATGATCGCCGAAAGTGTTCTCGTAAGTAAAACGGTAATTAAACATTTTGGTCGTAAATTTATCATACCTATCAGTAAGCTCAGGAGTTAATGGACCCAATGTTTTCTCGTCATAGTTTCCCGTATTTACATTAAATTCATGATAATTGTAAGGTAGGTTCCATCTCTTATTTGTGTGATTATCTAGATCATAATTGAATGAAGCATCAATTTTCAACCCTTTGACAAACGGAATTTTATAAGAGGCCGTAAAAGTAGTATATATAGGAGTTTCAACAATGTTTTTATAGCCTCTTCGATCAAGCAATAACGGGTTCTCTCCAAGTCGTCCTGGAGCTATTAAACCGTTAGGATAAACAGCTGGTAACGTTGGAAGAGCCAGCAAAATGTTGTAAAAATTAACATAAGTTTCTTGAGATGCGTAATCTTTATCATTGTGTAAACCTGAAAGATTTGCTCCAATAGTCAAATTATCCGTTAAATCAACATCTATCTTAACTCTCATACTATACGATTGGAACCTTGTGGGGTTGTTTTTATAATTACCTTCTTGATCTATATAAGAAAAAGAAAGTAAATAATTAATTTTTTCTGAGCCACCAGATGCTGACATGCTCAAACGATGTTGCATTGGGTTTTTTTTCAATGTTTCGTCAGCCCAATTCGTATTCGGATACAAAATAAGATCAGAACCATCTTTGAATTTTTGAATAGCTTCTTCAGAATAATGTGGATTAAAACTACTCTCATCCGGTCTGCCTTGCGCATACCACTCTCCTTCATTATATGTTTTAGCATATATTGCCGAAGTCAACATATTCGGTATTTGCGTAGGGTTTGAGAAAGCTGTTTCAAAAGAGATATTATAGACGGGTTTACCTTTCTCACCTCTTTTTGTAGTAATTATAATTACTCCATTAGCAGCACGGGCTCCATAGATTGCAGCTGAGGCATCTTTTAACACCGAAATATTTTCAATATCATCTGGATTTAACCGACTCATATTTCCACGCGGCACACCATCAATAATTATAAGAGGAGTATTGTCACCAAAAGTTCCTAATCCACGAATTAAAATATTTGGATCATCATTTCCCGGTTCACCTGTCGTTTGGTTCGCTGTCAATCCAGGTAATCTACCTTGAAGGTTTGCAGATATATTCGCGTTAGGAGTATGTTGTAGCACCTCACCCTCTACAATTGAAACCGACCCTGTCAAGGTCTTCTTTGTTTTAGTACCGTAGCCTACAACAATTACCTCATCCAGACTCTCTGAATCTGGTCCCATTGAAATACTAAATAGGGTACGACTACCCACTGTTAAAGTCTGCGTTTCATATCCTATATACGAGACGGATACTTGAGAATTCTCGCTAGTGACATTCAAACTAAAATTTCCATCAAAATCTGAAGTAGTACCGTTATTGGTACCTACTTCAATAATAGTAGCACCAGGTAATTCGAATCCTGTTTCATCCAATATTTGACCTGAAATATTTATAGTCTGCTCTATATATGTACTAATTTCTGTTTTTTCTTTAAAAAAAATCGTGTTGTTTTCAGTTAGCTCAAAACTGAAATCAGTTGTAGCTAAGACAGTATCTATTAGCTTAGATATTTTTATCTCTCCTTTTTTTAATTGTAATTTTGGTGAATCTTTAAATAGGTCTTTTGGATAGATAAAATTAAAACAGGTCTGTTTCTCTATTATTTTAAACACATCGTCTACGGTAACCAGTTTCTTTTTTTCTATGATTACCTTTTTTTGAGAGAAATAATTTCCTGGGGTTAAGCTGAATATCGCAGTGCTTATAAAAAATATAAATATTTTCATACAAGTTTTTAAAAACCGCTTTCTCGCCAGAGAACGGACATTAATTAAGTTAATTTTCATAAATTTGTTTGATTTTAGTTATTACTCAGTTTAATTTGGTTAATACTCGATTTAAATGACACTCTAAACTCTAAGGAATGAAGCTCTTATATCGCTAAATATTTTATACTTCGTTCCTTTTTTTATTCTAAAATTACTTTTCCATTATATATCTCAAAGTTTTGGATACGCTTAAGTCTTTCTTGAAACTCTTGAATTTTTCTTAATACTCCTATGAATTCCACATCCTTTATAGCTTTATTCTTAAATATGACTTCAACATCATATCGGCGAGACAAAACAACTATCATTTCTTTGAGGGGAGTGTTTTCAATACCAGACGCCCTCTTTTAATAGATTTCCAATAAAACGATACTCTATATGAAATTTATATTCAGAAAACTCTTGGTCTTAATAAATATGTCTAAAATCATCTTCAAGTTCCTGATAATCATCATAGTTCTTCGGAATAATCGTTTTTTACTCGAGAGGTATTTATATAATTCTCTCCTTAAGATTACACTTTTGCAACCTTTCACAACTAATAAGACAAAAAAACATATCAAATATCTATTTTCACATTACAATGACCAAGCATTGCCAACTTCTTCAACAGAAATACAACCTTTATAATCACCCGGAATAGGATCGTAGCTCAATACCTCTTCACCTACTTTTTCTGATGTACAATATCCGTAAATTGAATAATATCTTACAAACAATAGAAACTTATATACATTATAAATATCCTTTTTATCTCTCAATACTTTATCAATAGGCTTTTTCTGAAATCTTAATATTTCTTTTGATTTTGATTCAGACAAATTAAAATACTGCGTCAATAATTCTTCAAATTCATCTTTTTTCCCATCTAATACAGAAATACCAAATTTTTCTTTAAAACGAGTTGCAAACAATTGTGCTCCATTTCTAAATAGCTTTTGATTTGATTCTTTTTCAATATCCTTAAACATCAAATCCATAAACTGAGGTATATTTACATCCAATCCTCCGACAACAGCAGATTCAGGAATAATGACATCTACTAACTGAATAACCATTTTTTTCTCTTCAGCAGTAAAAAAAACAGGCTCCCAGGTAGAAACTTCAGTAGTACAAGAAGATAAAATACTTACTAAAGTAGGAGCTGCAACAGCATAACCCATACTCATTGTTAAATTTTTCAGTGCGGTTCTTCTATCCATAATTTTTTTTTTAAAATTCATTAATCGCATGGTTTACAGCACGTGCCGTCAAAGCCATATAGGTTAAAGATGGGTTCTGACATGCAGATGAAGTCATACAAGCTCCATCAGTAACATATACATTTTTAACTGCGTGAATCTGATTGTGCTTATTTAATACCGATGTCTTAGGGTCTCTTCCCATCCTAGCTGTTCCCATTTCATGTATTCCTTTTCCTGGAACGGCTTCATTATTATGACCCGATACATTTTTGTATCCAGCTTTCTTTAGAATTTTAACCGCTTGATTCATCATGTCTTCTCGCATCTTCATTTCGTTTTCCTTAAACTCTACATCAAAATCTAGAGTAGGCAATCCCCATTCATCCAATTTTTCATAATTTAAGGAAATTTTATTTTCATGATAGGGCAAACATTCTCCAAAAGCTCCCATACCAATACTCCAACTTCCAGGCTTTAACAACTTATCTTTTAGATCTTTTCCAAAACTCAATTCAGCTACTGCATTTTGCCAATTTCCTCTTCTAGCACCTCCCTGATAGCCATAACCTCTTACAAAGTCTTTTTGTTTGGATTTTTCATCTACATTTTGGAATCTTGGAATATAAAAACCATTTGGTCTTCGTCCTTTATAATACATATCATCAAACCCTTCCACAATGGCAGAGGCACCAACTTGGTAATGATGATCCATTATATTATGTCCCAACTCTCCAGAGTCATTTCCCATACCATTCGGAAAACGTTTTGATTTAGATTGCATTAAAATCGACGCAGAAGCAATTGCCGATGCACAATTAAAAATGATATCCGCTTCAAAAAAGAACTTCTCTTTTGTGATTGCATCAATAACCCTAACTCCAGAAGCTTTTTTTGTTTTATCGTTATATACGATCTCGTAAGCAATTGAGTTTGGTCGTAAGGTCATATTACCTGTACGTTCAGCTGCTGGAATTGTAGAAGAATTACTACTAAAATACCCGCCAAAAGGACAACCCCTACCACATCGATTTCTGTATTGACAATTTGATCTGCCTTTATGTTGTGCATTTCCTGTTAAATGAGCAACTCTTCCGATAGTCAATAAACGATCGTCAAAGTTTGCCTCAATTTTATTTTGTAAATCTTTCTCTACGCAATTTAACTCCATAGGTGTTGAGAATTTACCATCAGGTAATTGTTTAAGCCCTAGGTTCTGACCTGAAACTCCAATATACCTTTCTATCTTATCATACCAAGGTGCAATATCCTTATAACGAATAGGCCAATCGACTCCATAGCCATCTTTTTTATTCGCTTCAAAATCCATTTCACTCAAGCGATACGTTTGCCTTCCCCACGTAATAGAGCGACCTCCAACATGGTAACCACGTATCCAATCAAATCTTTTTATTTCATTATAAGGATGCTTTACATCATCAACAAACCAATGAAACCATTGAGGGTTAGCTATGTATCCTAATCTGCATTGTTTAGGTTTACGCTCTGAAACTTTATTTAGAATTTTATTTCTGTATTTAAAATCCCAAGAGTCTTGATACATTGTTGGATAATCTTGAATATGCTTTACCATCCTTCCTCTTTCTAAAACCAGTGTTTTTAAGCCGTTTTCACACAGTTCTTTTGCGGCCCAACCACCTGATATACCTGTACCTATTACAATGGCGTCAAATTTCTTATAAATCTTGTCAATCATTTATTAATTTGTTTAAGTTAAGTTGTTAGATTGGTTAAATCAAACTACTTATAGTTTATAAAAAACAAATGCAAGTCATCCATTTTTTAATCTAAAATAACTAATTTACATAATATAAATGTTCAAATAAATTCAGTGATAAATAATAAACAAAAAATTCAACCCTACGAAGCAGAAGGTATCGTGTATCATGCCGACACCTGCCTTCCTTTAATTGACGCACACGAAAAAAAAAAACTTAAACTCAAAGCTCTTGCTCGGCATTCTTACCCAGGAGATCGACTCGATCACAACACAATAGGGTTAAATAGTATCGGATACTGGGACGCAAGTAAGCCACAAGACTGGGGACTTGACTGGCATAGAAACGAAGGAATAGAGATTCATTTTTTAGAATCAGGCACAATGCCCTACGCTCAAGAAGGCAGAGAAACGATCTTAACCCCAGATCATTTAACTATCACAAGACCATGGGAAGCACACAAAGTCGGGAACCCTAACGTTGGTGTAGGTAAGTTTTACTGGGTGATTATTGATCTCCAAGTAAGGAGACCTCATCAGGAATGGATATGGCCTAACTGGATTAACATGACTCCGGATGATCTAGCGCGTCTAACTCAAATCTTACGTCAAAACAAGAGGTCTATCTGGAAAACAGACCAACGAGTAAGAAGCTGTTTTTCCAGAATTAACAATGCTGTAAACACTGACAAAAACGGAAGTAATGCTTCTAGAATTCGACTATTAATAAACTACCTTTTAATACTGCTTTTGGATCTTCTAGATACCGGAGACGTTGAGTTAAACGAAACCTTAACAGATAGTTCTCGGTCCGTTAGTTTCTTCTTAAGCGAACTAGAAAACAACCTCTCTGAGGAATGGACAATTGAAAAAATGACAAAATCCGTTGGTATAGGTCTTACCAGATTCACACACCATTGCAAACAACTGACCAATCTCACTCCTATGAAGTACTTGACAGTCAGAAGGTTAGAGTATTCAAAAAGACTCTTTCTTAAAAAACAAAATCTAACTATCGCAGAAGTGGCATACATGTGCGGATTCACAACAAGTCAATATTTCTCAACCGTTTTTAAGAAATATGAAAAATGCTCACCAAACGAATTCAAGCTAAGACCAGTTCCTAGCCAACACGGTGTTTAAATTATTTCACTGGTCAATTACAAACTTAATAATCACTTATTATTATTATTATTAAATTTGTTCAAATGACTGAATCACATGAAAAGAAGAAATTTTATTATAAAAACTGCGCAAGCAAGTGCTGCAATAACTTTTTCAACCATCAATTATGCTTTTTCCACAAAAGAAAAAGAGTTGTTTTTTGAAATTTCATTAGCTGAATGGTCTCTTCATCGTTCATTATTCGCAAATAAAATAAACCATTTGGATTTTGCCAATATCGCTAAAAAATCAGGGTGTAACGGAGTAGAGTATGTCAATAGATTTTTCTTTGACAAAGCAAAAAACATCTCTTATCTAAATGAAATGAACAGAAGAGCAAACACGGAAGGTGTAGAAAATGTTTTAATCATGATAGACAGAGAAGGTTCAATCGCAGACAAAAACACTAAAAAACGAAATCAAACAATTGAAAACCATTATAAATGGATCGATGCAGCACATCGTCTAGGGTGTCACGCAATACGTGTAAACTTAAGAGGAAACGGAACAAAATTAGAAGTAGCAAAATCTGGTATTGAATCCCTTACAAAGCTTTCTGAATATGCACAAGGATCAAACATCAATATCTTGGTTGAAAACCATGGTGGACTTTCATCAAATGGAGAATGGATGAAAGAAGTCTTTTCACAAATAAAAAGTCCAAATTGTGGTATTCTTCCAGATTTCGGTAACTTTTGCATCAGTCATAACACATTTAATAAATGCATTGAAGAATACGATCGCTATAAAGGGATTCAAGAACTACTTCCTTTCGCAAAAGCGGTTAGTGCAAAATCTTCAGTTTTCAACAAAAACGGAGATGAGTCTAAAATTGATTACTACAGAATTATGAAAATGGTAAAAGACTCTGGATATAGAGGGTTTATTGGTATTGAGTATGAAGGATCACAGCACGATGAAATAAAAGGTATAGAACTCACAAGAAACCTGTTAATAAAGGCCGGTAAACAAGCATAAATTGATATCCAATATGGAAACAATAAATAAAAACAAACTTTTTCTAGCTTGCTGTATTGCTTTAATTACGACATCAATGACTTTTGCAATTAGAGTGCGTCTTGAAACTGTATTTGGTCATGAAGGGGTTGGCTTAACACTTGAGCAAATAGGGTATGCATTTACTCCTGCATTTTGGGGGTTCACCCTAGCTATGATAATTGGAGGGTCTCTTGTAGATTCTTTAGGAATTAAAAAAAATACTTGGATCGCATTTATAATGCATGCTATTGGAATTATTTGGACCTTACTTGCAACTTCTATGACTTCTCTTTTCATGGCAACTCTATTTGTAGGAATTGGTAATGGTATGATAGAAGCTGCTTTAAATCCAATGATTGCTTCTATGTATCCTAAAAACAAAAATGTTAAATCGTTTTCATGTTTGGTTTCCTGGAGGCATTGTTATTGGCTCACTTACTGGATGGTTTATCATGGATGTCCTAAATCTAGAATGGCAAATAATGGTTGCTTTATTGTTTATCCCTTTAATTATTTATGGTGTTCTATTTTATGGTCAAAAATTCCCTGTCACAGAACGTATTCAGCTTGGAATCAGTAAAGAAAAGATGATTTCAAGTCTCGGAAACCCCTTATTTATATTTATGGTGTTTTGTATGCTCTTAACTTCTGCATCTGAACTAGGAACCACTCAAAGAATTGAATCACTACTTAAAACCTCTGTAGATTCTCCATTGTTAGTACTAGCATTTATAAACGGAATCATGGCACTTGGTAGATTGTCTGCTGGAAAAGTTGTTCATAAACTTAAGCCAACAGGAATGTTAATGTATTCTGCGATATTTACTCTGATTGGTCTTTGGTTATTAACGATTACTTCCGGAGGAATGACTTTTGTTGCAGCTACAATATTTGCCGTTGGAGTTACTTTCTTTTGGCCAACCATGCTAGGTTTTGTAGCAGAATATTTACCCCAGACTGGTGCACTCGGACTTTCTATTATGGGAGGAGCTGGAATGTTGTCTGTTTCTATTGTACTTCCTATCATGGGAAAACTCATGGATAATGCAAAGGAGTTACAAGCACTAAGAGCTATGTCTATCCTTCCAGTGATACTTATTATATGCTTTATAGGACTTAATCTCTATATGAAGAAAATAGAAATTGTAAAAAAATAAAAATGACTAGAAAACTAAGAATGGGTATGGTCGGTGGAGGAATAGGTTCTTTTATTGGAGATGTTCATAGAAAAGCTTCTTCCATTGATGGAATGATAGAATTGGTTTGCGGTACTTTTAGCAGTACAACGGTAAAATCTATATCATTTGGTAAAGGTTTACTATTATCCACTGAAAGATGCTATGCAAACTTCGAGGAAATGATCTTAAAAGAAAAAGAGCTACATAAAGATATTCGTATGGATTTTGTTGCTATCGTGACACCAAATCACATGCATTTTTCTCCTGCAAAAATGGCACTTGAAAATGGGTTTAATGTAATTTGCGACAAACCAATTACACTTACTCTTGATGAAGCACTGGCTTTAAAAGACATTATTAAAATTTCTGGCAAGTCTTTTGCTTTGACACATAACTATACAGGGAACTCTATGGTAAAACAAGCCAAAGTAATGATTCAAAATGGAGACCTAGGTAGAATAAGAAAAGTACAAGTGCATTACCTACAAGGTTGGCTTGCAACTTCTATTGAAGGAACTGGACAAAAACAAGCAGCCTGGAGAGTAGATCCAAAAAGGTCTGGAATTGGAGGAGCACTTGGTGATATTGGTACGCATGCTGAAAACTTAACAGAATATATTACAGGATTAAAAATTGATGAAGTTGCTGCTGATTTAGGTGTATTCGGTAAAGGAAGAACACTAGATGACGATGGAAATATTTTACTGAGATTTGACAATGGAGCCAAAGGTACTTTGTCGATTTCACAAATTGCAGTTGGCGAAGAAAACAACCTTGCAATCAGGGTCTTTGGCGAAAAAGGAAGTTTAGAGTGGTGTCAAGAGAATCCAAATAAACTTGTTACAAAATGGTTAGATGAGCCCGTAAAAACCTATACTCCAAACGGAAATGGTTTATATTCCGAAGCTCTAGAAGTTTCAAGAATACCCGCTGGACATCCTGAAGGGTACCTTGAAGCATTTGCGACCATCTACAAAAATTTCTCTAATCATTTATTGGCATTAGAAAATGGTCAAAGACCAAACACTCCTGATTTCCCAACAGTAGATGACGGAATAAGAGGGATGCAATTTATTTATGCTGCTGTTGAAAGTAACAATAATAATTCTACTTGGACTAAATTAGTTTAAGTAAAAGAAAACTAACATTATCACAACATATGAGTACAATAAAAGGACCTGCAGTATTTTTAGCACAGTTTTCAAGAGACAATAAACCCTTCAATAGTTTAGAAGGAATGTGCCAATGGGCATCAAACTTAGGGTATAAAGGAATTCAAATACCATCTTGGAATACAAGATTAATCGACATTAACAAAGCGGCTGACAGCAAAACTTATTGCGACGAAATAATAAGGACTCGTAAACTCCTACGGATTAGAGATTACAGAATTAGCATCACACCTACAGGGGCAACTTGTTGCTGTGCATCCTGCTTATGATTTAATATTTGACAATTTTGCTCCTGACGACTGTAAAAACAATCCCAAAAAAAGGACAGAATGGGCGGTGCAACAATTAAAAGACTCAGGCACTGCTAGTAACTATTTAGGCATCAAAGCACATGCTACCTTTTCTGGCTCTTTACTTTGGCACACTATGTACCCTTGGCCTCAAAGTCCAAATGGACTCATTGAAATGGGCTTTAGGGAATTAGCTAATCGTTGGTTACCTATTTTGAATCATTTTGATGAACAAGAGGTAGATGTGTGTTATGAAATTCATCCAGGGGAAGATCTACATGATGGTATTACATTTGAAAGATTTTTAGAAGCGACAGGAAAGCACAAACGTGTAAATATACTTTACGATCCAAGTCATTTTGTTTTACAACAACTAGACTATCTAAAATACATTGACTATTACCATGAGTTTATAAAAATGTTCCACGTAAAAGATGCAGAATTTATACCTTCTGGAAAAACTGGTGTTTATGGAGGTTATCAAAACTGGAAGGACAGAGCAGGAAGATTTAGATCATTAGGAGATGGTCAGGTAGATTTTAAAAGTATCTTTTCCAAACTTACACAATACGAATGTAATCTTTGGGCTGTTATAGAGTGGGAATGTTGTTTAAAATCCCCTGAACAAGGTGCTCGTGAGGGAGCCCCTTTTATTCAAAAACACATTATCGAGACTACAAATAAAACATTTGACGATTTTACTAGAGCAGAAATTGATAAACAACAACTTAAAAATATTTTAGGACTATAGGTTATGAAAAATGTAATATTCATTGTAATGTGCTCTATAGCTATATTATCACAAGCTCAAAAAAAAGAACAAAAATTATCATCAAAAGACACGGGAATATGGGAACCTGTGCCACCAACAGTAACCCCTGCTAATAAAAACAACCTTCCAAGTGATGCAATAATTTTATTTAATGGAGGTAATTTTAACAATTGGGTAAGCACCAAAGACAGTGGACAAGTTGATTGGATCTTAAACAAAGACAAATCTATGACAGTAAGTAGAAGCAAGGTGAACGCAGGTATAAAAACTAAAGAGAGTTTTGGTAGTATGCAACTACATCTAGAATGGAAATCTCCAAAATCAGATTTAAATAAATTTGGACAACACCGAGGAAACAGTGGAGTTTTTATACAAGAGAGATACGAAATACAAATTTTAGATAATAATAACAATCCGACCTACTCAAACGGACAGGTTTCATCTATTTATAAACAAACAATACCTCTAGTAAAAGCATCAGTTCCAACCGGAGAATGGAATAACTATGATATCATTTATCATGCGCCCGAGTTTAAGGAAGACAAAACTTTAACCAAACCTGCTACTATTACAGTTATTCATAACGGAATTCTTGTTATAGATCATTTTACTCTAAAGGGTTCTACTAAATTTATTGGTACCCCAGAATACAAAGCACATGGAGAGGCTCCAATAATGCTTCAAAATCATGATTCTCCTGTTAGTTATAGAAATATATGGTTAAGGAAGTTGTAAACAATATT
The DNA here is from genome assembly GCF_037132785.1 of Flavicella sp. GTDB lineage: Bacteria > Bacteroidota > Bacteroidia > Flavobacteriales > Flavobacteriaceae > Flavicella. The sequence goes on from NZ_JBAHZZ010000084.1 coordinate 11,247, forward strand.
AAAAAACGGCTTCTATCCTCAGTTTTGTGGATATAGATTTAGATTCCTCAAGAAAAAAAGGCACTTCTAAAATTGGCACTATCCCATAAAGAGGAGTGTCTACCTTTGGGGTGACGATTTTTATGAGCTTTAAATTTCATATTTGATTTATGATAAAAAAGTATGACAATAAATTTAAAGTTATGATATTATACCAAATGAATTTCTGAGTAGTTCATCATAAATTTGAATTATTTTTTTTTATGAAATAAAAAATATTAGCATAGCTTGGGTTACGGTTCTATTTTATATTGAAATAAAAAGGAAATAGAAACTAATTTAATCAATCATTTTGACGTTTATTTGGTATTAGAACTATTAAATTCAGGTATTAAGACAAAACAAGTTAGTGAGGACTATGACTTAAACCTCAGTATGATTGGATGTTGGAGACGAAAATACAAGTTAAAATTTGGATATTTCTCAAAAAAGAAAGAAATACCTCTTGAAGCTCACGAACTCAAAGCGCTAAAGAAAGAGTTAAAGAATGTATCGTGATATATTAAAAAAGGCGGTGAGCATCTTCTCCAAGAGCGACTTATACCAATTAAATTTCAAAATGCTCGTTAAAATTCTTATTATAAAAAATGATATTTCATCTTGTTTAGCTTCAAATTCACAATCAATAACCAAATCTCTAATATCAAGACCGTTGCATAATGCTCTTTTCATTTTTAGATTTCAATTTTGACTTTTTAAATCTAAAATTTATATTTTTTTTTCTTATTTTCATTGTTTATGTTAGTTATGGATCTATTTTTTGGTTCATTTTCCTTTAGTTTT
>NZ_JBAHZZ010000149.1:0-12649 GCF_037132785.1 Flavicella sp.
TTACTTTGATGAATTTTGTTTTAGAATTAATAGGTCACAATACAAAGAATCCATTTTTCATAAAACAATTCTTAGAATGGTACTACAAAAACCTAAATATCAAAAAAATATAGAACAGAGACTAGGCGTATAACTCAGTAATTTTTATTTCAGGAACCCCATGTTTCTTATCGTGTCATTTACTAAATCACAACACCATTCTTTTGTCATGCTATTAGATAAATTCCATTCCTTTTTTATTTTCACTATCAAAGACAATGTATGATTTACTTAAAACTTTTTTTTAAAGTATTGAGTTGAGCAATGCTTAGTTTGTGTTTTGAAGCTAGTTCTTGTAAGCTGTTCTATGAGTGATTTTAAAACTACTTTTACTGAAAATGTGTACTAAATTTTCGGTGTGTTACTTTCATAGATTCTTCTAATATAAGAAATTAATAAAGTGTTGCAAAAATTAGGAGTACTATACTTAGTAGTTTTTTTATATTTTAAATTCGTATAATTTTTCAACTAATTCATCTCTCTGATACCAATCATTGTAAACAAGTTCAATTTTCTCTATATCAAAAGTTCCAAAATTATAGTCGACATAATTGTCAATTACTTTCATGAATTTTTCTTTTTGATTTAGTTTCTTTCTTAATCGAACGATAGTAGAATGTGCTGTTTGAATAGAATATCTTTTGTCTAAACTTTGTTCCAATTCCGAGTTCTTAAATTCAACTCTTAATTTATCTCTGATTTCATTTATCTTATCATTATTCATAAACCCTTGCAACATTATGCAAGAATTAGAAGCGGTTAAACCTTTGAATTCAATTTTAATTTTTGCGTCTAAAGGCAAACATTTTTTTATTAATTCAATGTATTTAGTTAAATCAATTTTTTCTATGTCAAACCCCTCATAGCAAGTGATTAGCGACATAATTGTAATATGAATATCAGAATTAGGATAGTAATATTGATTTGGTTCAATTTTTTTTAGTTCGTCCAGGAGTTTTTGAATTTCATCTTTCATCTCATTAGAAGGTCTTATAAGAAGAGTTATCCCGAATCTTTTATCGGAATTTGAATCTATTAAATTATCAATTTGGTATTTTCCAGTAGAAATTTTATTGATTGATTCTTTATATAATTTGGTATAATGCTCTTTAAGGTTCATTAATTATAATCTATTTTACAGTTTTTTTCTAATATTGCCTACTGTCAGTTCGTTTATAAACCTCCGTTTAATTATTGAAAATTTAACTTCATTGCTGAATTTAACTCATAAATGCAACACCACATTAGACAATAATTTTTTCGTTCAAATATAGGCGTTTTAAATCGATTTCTTTTTCATGAAAATATAATCGTATCAGTGTGATACTTCTATTATCATAGTTTATCTGAAAAAATATATTCTAAATTAATAGTACACCATTTAAAAATTAAATTTGTATAAAAAGACAAAAAATAATTTTCAATTATTCTCAGGCTGAATTACATGAGTCAGAAAAACCGTGGTTGTTTTAGATATTCTAAAGTAACAGCATACGGAAACAATAAACTGGATTTTTTTTCTATAATTAAAACGTTAATGAATGTGTTATTTAGAGGCATATTTATAGCCTTTAATTGAATTACCTCTGATTATTTTTTTAAATAAAATAACCCTTCTATAATTAAACTGACCGTAATGATGTGTTAATACAAAAATTAGAATCGGAACTATTAGCCAACATAATGATCCTAATACAATTTTTGAAGAAGCAAGTATGGCACTAATCTGTGAGGTTTTATAAAATCTGATTCCATTTGGAAATGCTCCTATATCGAGATATGAAGACATGTCATTAAGACTTTGCCATTGTCCTTGATAAGTAGCCCAACTAATAAGAGCACCTGCAGAAGCTGTTGCTATAAAAGTTCTTATTATAAGTAAAATTCCTAGAATACCAAATAAATCGTACAGTTCTAAATAATTTGAACCATAAAACCAAATCCCAATAAACAGTATTCCTACTCCTGCACCCTTCATTATCATAGGAATGTATAAATACTCAATATTCATTTGTGGTTGAATACTTAAGTACAACATAAACGTATGTATAAAGTAGGCTATAAAACCTGATGCTATATAATATTTAAGCTTCCAGTTGTATTTGAAACTATAAAAGGCATAGACACCAGCTAAAATAATTCCTGGGATCTGCCAGAGGTTCAATTTAGCAGTGATTAAACTATTATACCCTAAAACACCCACTGTGTAGTTAGTAAATATACTTGAACTTGCTAGATAAATACCCATTAACATTAATAAAATGATACTGTGCCAAACATTCACTTTTTTAATGATTTTGTTAAAGTTTATAAGTTTTCTTTTTACAAATTTTTGTTTGTACATAACGTAAATGAATAAAATAAATCCAATTAGTAAAAATCCAACAATATAAGGCGAGCTAAACCAACCTTGCTGACGCATAAATGTAAAACCTATATTAAAAGACATCGCTGAAATACTAAGTAAAACTAACGCAACCCAATCTAACTGGTAGAGGGGAACTTTAAACGAAAATCGTTGATTATGTTGAAAAATTAGTGATAATGAAGCTATGATCAACATTAGTATAGACATAATATAATAAGGAGCTTGCCAATTACTATTCGAAATTAGGTTCGCCATTAAATAAGCTGTTAATTGCGTTATGCATATTGAAAGGGTGTAGAATATCGCGTAGAATTTTCCTCTCTCTCCCTTAGGAGTAATAATAAACATCAAGGGCAATATCATCTCTATCATAGGAAACATTTTAAAAAACCCTATAAAAAAACTTCCTATAACAACAACTAATGGATTGTCTGTAGCTCCTATTGTATAAGACAGAAATGCCAAAGCAATGGTACTAGCAGTTATAATTTCTTTAGATCTAAATCGTGTTTTTATCCGCAGTACAATAATTATGGCTATACCCATACCTATAGTAGTTGCATTGTTAGCCAATAAAATGTATTCAGTATAAGTTGCCAAGCCCCGGGTAACATCTAAAATATTATTACTATAAACTCCGGATATAGCCAATATTGGACATATAAAGATTAAAATTAGTAATAACATTACTGGTTTAGGAACCCAATCGGCAAATGGCCCTTGATTATACATAATTTTATTATTTTATAGTTACTTCAACATTCATTCCTGTACGCAGTAATTCCAAATGTTCAGCTTTATTATTATTTGTAAACTCAATTCTAATAGGAATTCTCTGTTGTACTTTCACAAAGTTTCCTGTTGAATTATCTACTGGAATAGCAGCATATCTTGCACCTGTAGCTCCAGAAATTGCAGTTATTTTACCTTCAAATTCTCTTCCTTCTAATGCATCCACTTTGATACTCGCTAATTTACCGATGCTTATTTCCTGCATTTGTTTTTCTCGAAAATTGGCTGTAATCCATACGTTTTTATTATCGACAATAGTCGCAACTTGTTGGCTAGGGTTTAACAATTGACCAACGTTTACACTTCTTCTTCCCATAATACCATCGTGGGGTGCAGTAATATAACAATAGGAGAGATTGAGCTTAGCCATATTAAGTGCATTTTCAGTGCGTTTAATCTCCGCTTCGTTAATTACTATTCTTGATTGAACCTCGATTACACTTAAACTAGCTGTTCCTCTTGAATTTATAAGTGATTGATATTGTGCTCTTTGAGACTCGTGTACCGTTTTTATTTGGTCAAACTGCTGTTGTGTTACAGCTTCATCTTTAAGTAAATTTTCATAACGTTTGTAATTTTCATTAGCATTCCATAATTGGGATTTTGCAGCATCAATATTAGAATTAACTGTTGCTATATTATTTGTTATAGTCTTTACTGAGTTTTCTGTTGCTATTTTTGAAGCTAAAGCAGCCATATATATGGCTTCTGCTTGACCTAATTGAGTTAGTATTTCTCGGTTATCTAAAACAATTAAAGTATCTCCTTTTTTTACAATTTGATATTCAATATAATAAATTTGCTTAATATAAGCAGAGACTCTTGTGTTAATAGGGTTGATAAATGATTCTACTTGTGCCGAATTAGTGTACTTATTATTTCCTATGTTAAAATAAGAATTTACCACCCAAAACAGTCCTATTAAAACAAATAGTAATATTGCTAAACTAGAATATCTACCAGTGTTTATTTTGTTTTTAGAAGTTAATTGTTGGGTTGTAGTATTTTTCAGCTCCTTGGTATCTTTTGAAGCTACCTCTTGATTATGTGACATACTTTTGTTTTTTTATAAGAACGAATTGATGAAGTAAAAACTATAGATTTCCGCTTTCTTTTAATAGTTTGTAATAGGCGAAAATGATGTTGATGTTTGAATTGGTATATTGAAGTTCAGTAGATAGTTTGGTATTACTCGCATCAATCATATCTAGCAAAATAGCCAGTTGATTGTTGTATTTACTTTCTGTAATTCGATAATTCTCGGTAGCCAAATCTTTGTTTTTTTTCAAAGTTATATTTTGTGAAACTGCTTCGTTATATTTTATGTATGCTGCATTAACAGCTACACCAATCATTTGTTTTACTTCGTTAGCCTGTGCTTTGGCTTTTTCTATTTCATAATTATTTAATCTAATCTTTTTATGCGTTTTGTATAACGATCCTATATCAAAATTAAGTGACAATCCTACATTCCAACTATTAGAATACAGATCTATAGCAGGTGTTGTTGTTATTATCGGGCGTTGCATGGTATTACCTGCAAAAGCCACCAAAGCTGGCATTTGTTCTGCTTTGGTTATTTTTTGGGATATTCCATACAATTCCACCGCCTTTTTTGTAGATACTACTGTAGGATGATTTGTTATATTATTTTGGTAATCCTCTAAAATTGAAATCTTTAAATTTTCATTTAGCATTGTTTCATAAGCAATAATTTGTGTTGTTTCTGGTAGTCCTAAGCTTACGATAAGTTGTTTGTTTAAAATTTGAATATTGTTAGTAACAACCTGCAAAGTCAATGTTAAATTAGAAATTTGTAACTCACTACGTATAACATTGTTTCGAGTTACCATACCTTCTTTATAAAATCGGTTACTATTTTTCAAACGCTGTTCTGCTAGTTCAATATTTAAACGATAAACGTCTGCTTGATTTTGAAGTTTGTATAAATCTAAATAATAACCTAAAGCAAGAAGTTTAATGTTTTGCTCGTTTGAAAGATAATTAAGCTCAGCTATTTCTTTTTGAAGAGATTTTGCTTGAATAGAGTTATTAACTATACTTCCTTTCCAAATTAATTGACTTGCTTCTACAGAAAATATATTCCCGAAATGAGGCATATCGACATTCGTAGAATTTGAAAAATCTGGATCTAATAGAGTAACATCACCAATATACATCGCATTAACACTAATGTTAAAATCTGGTAATCTATCGTTTTTAGCTACTACTACTTGTTGTTTGGCTATGTTTATATTCGCCTTTGATACTGATAAAGAAGGGTTGTTTTCAATAACCAAAGAAAAGAGTTCATTTACGGACAGTGTTTTTAGTATGGGGTCTTGTCCATGTACTAAGGTGGTGTAAATGAGCAGACAAGCTGTCAATAAAAGACAGTATTCTGATTTTGAATTCATTATATTATACGTTTTAATTCGAAGATACAAATTTCTGATAAAACACAGTTTCTTGAAAGGTTGAAATAACATCAAAAGAAGTTTAAATGGTATCTAATTGTATGATTTTATTTTTAGCTCTATAAAATTTAGGACTAAGTCCTGTGTGTTTTTTAAAAAATTTACCAAATGCATATTGGTCTGAGAAATTTAATTCTACTGCAATAATTGAAATGGTGTTTTTTGAACTAATTAACATTATTTTAGCTTCTGTAATTAGAGCATTGGCTATTAAATTAGATGGAGATTTACTTGTGATTTCTTTAACACAAATAGATAGATATTTTATTGAAATAGTAAGTTTTTGAGCGTAAAAAACAAGTGTTTTATTCGTTTTAAAATGCATCGAAACTAGATCTATAAAATCAATCGCTATTTCTTCTTTTCGTGAATTATATTTATTGTCGAAATAGATAATGTCTTCCAATGCATCCATTAAGATGTAAATAATATTTGAAAATCCTACAATCAGTATTTGCTCCTTAAATAAAGATTTTTTTTCCTTTGTATTAACGTGATAGTTTAAAATCTCAACCAAATCTATTAATTGTTTAAAGATTATTTTTTTAGGTTTTAATATGTTTTGATACTTCTCTACGTTAATAATTCTTAAAACATCATATCTATTGAAATTAAAGTTGATGTTTTTTCTAATCGATTCACTGTCATGAAGTAAAAATCTCAATTTTAGAGTATCGGAATGTTCAATCACTCTATAAATATTCCCTGGTGATATTAATACAACATGACCTTTGGTATGAGTACAAGGTATTTCATTTATTTCGATTTTAATAGTTCCTCCTATGACAAAAGCGATAAAAGAACTAGTGAAACGAAATAAATTATTTTCCTTAACTCTTTTGAAAAATGTGTTTTCGTCTAAAATATTTATTAATTTGGATGAATGCATTAAAATATGTATTTACAAATTTTGATAAAATCTTCTATTCAGGATTTATTCTAAGTTAGTGAAGTGTATCATTTTTCGCTTTTGAATCTTGTAGGCATCTGTTTTGCCCAATTCTTACTTAAAAATAAAAACACTCTTATATTAAACTTAGAAGGCTGTAATTGAATTATATTACAGCCGTTGGGGTTTTATTAGTTTTGTGCGACACAAAAATAAATGATTTCCTGTTAAATAAAACTGTTTGTTGAATGATTGTCGTCTCGTTATTTTATTTTAATGTTAGTATTGGTTTTATGAGTTGTTCCTTGTGCTTTTTTTCCTGAAACAACTATTTTTATTGTTCCTTTTGATAGCGTTCCAAAATAGTATCTATACTTTTTATTGATTTTTTTAACCAACTTAAATAGATTTCATCAGTCTCTTCTGATTTTAACCCCCATTCTACATCACTCTTACGAACTCTGGCAGAGACCTCTTGTAGCACAATGGCTGCCGCAACCGAGACGTTTAAACTCTCCGTAAATCCATACATGGGCACTTTTAAATATCCGTCAGCTTGTTCCATCATCATATCAGAAATCCCTTCTTTCTCAACTCCGAATACAAAGGCTGATTTTTTAGTAATATCGAAATCACCTACAAACTTTGATGATTCGTGAGGAGTGGTTGCAATAATTTGATAACCTTGTGCTTTTACAGAATCTATACAAGCTTGTGTATTATGGCTTAGCTCATTATATCTATGAAATGTCAACCATTTCTGAGAGCCCTTACCTACTTGATTAGAAACATAGGTCTTGTATTTATTTTCAATTATATGCATGTCTTGAATTCCAAAAACTTCACAACTTCTCGTAATCGCACTTGTATTATGTTTTTGAAATAAATCCTCTAATATTACGGTAAAATGTCTTGTCCTCTCCTTTAATACCTTTTGAAATATTTGTTTTCTTTCTTGGGTAACGATATTCTCAAGATAGCTAATTAATTTTTTGGTCTCCATAATAAATCTATTTCTTAATAATTTCAAAGATCGATGTATACAAATGACCTTTGGTCAAAATACCTCCTTTTTCAATCAACTCAAACAGTTCTTCATTCCTCCCTTTAGAATAATTTTTATGAGCATAAAAAAAATCCAAACTATTATCTCCTATATTTTTGCTTAACCAAGCAAGCCCTTCTTTCTTTAAAAAATCAATTAATGGATTACTTGTTTTCACCATGATGCGCACAATCAACGTTTCCTGACACTTAAACAAATTGATACTTGACTTAGAGTAGTGTTCTATAAACTCAGACTTCGTTAATACATCATCCCAAACAAGATCACTAAAAATATTTAGTTCTTCTTCTGCAACCTCAGTTTTCTCTTTCTTAATTCTTTCCCATTCTGTTACATCAATTTTTTGAGATGCTAAGAAACGGGCAAATTCTTCATGTAATTCTTCAAGTTGCTCTTTGGTTAGCTGTCTGTATTTCATTTGACTGTATCAGTAATAAATTGCATTTAAAATAGGATTCCCTTCATGAAATGGCGAAAATTGATGTATAAAAAATCCACCAGCTCAAAAAGAGTGGTGGATTTTATTATAAATGTAATTAAAAATTACTCAGCAATGATGTCAAAAGTAAACTCAGCAACTACAGTTCTGTGCAATCTTGCAGCAGCATTGTATTTACCAGTTCTTTTGATAATTCCACCAGTTACTTTGATGAATTTTTTATCAATTTCAACTCCTGATTTTGATATTGCAGCTGCAATATCAATGTTAGAAACAGAACCAAATAATTTAGTTCCTTCTCCAACTTTAGCAGTAATTTTAATTTCTAATGCTTTGATTGCTTCTGCTACTTTAGTAGCCTCTTCAACAGCTTTAGCTTCTTTAAAAGCTCGTTGTTTTAAGTTTTCAGCCAATACTTTTTTAGCAAATCCTGTTGCTAAAACTGCATGTCCTTGAGGAATTAAAAAATTTCTTCCGTATCCGTTTTTTACAGCTACGATATCATCCTTAAATCCTAAGTTTTCTACGTCTTGTTTTAATATAACTTCCATGTCGTATCTACTTTATTATTTTAATAAATCTCCAACATAAGGCATTAAAGCCAAGTGACGAGCTCTTTTGATAGCTACAGACACTTTACGTTGGTACTTTAAAGATGTTCCAGTCAAACGACGAGGTAAAATTTTACCTTGCTCATTTACTAAATACATTAAATAATCTGCATCTTTATAGTCTATGTACTTAATTCCACTTTTCTTAAATCTACAGTATTTAGATTCTTTTTTTGTGTCGATATCTAAAGGAGTAAGGTATCTTACATCTCCTTGTTTACCTCCTTTTGCTTGTTGATCAATTGACGCCATAATTCTTATTTTTTAGCAGATTTAACACGTTCTCTTCTTTTTTCAGCCCAAGCAGCAGCGTGCTTATCCAACCTTACAGTTAAATAACGCATAACGCTATCGTCTCTTCTAAATTCCAATTCAAAAGCAGGTAAATTTGCTCCATCTATATTGAATTCAAATAAGTGATAAAAACCACTTTTCTTCTTTTGGATTGGGTAAGCTAATTTCTTTAGCCCCCAATCTTCTTTGTGAATCATCTTGGCTCCTTTAGAAACAAGATAGTCCTCAAACTTCTGTACTGCTTCCTTTACCTGAACATCAGATAAAACGGGATTCAAAATGAAAACAGTTTCGTAATGATTCATAATAATATTATTTAAAATTATTTTTAAGGCTGCAAATATACATTTTTAATTTCAGAACGACCATACAAACTACCGTTTTTTACATTTATTTGTTCTCTAAAATTCAAGGACTATTATTTTATTACCTATACTATTTAATAAAATTAAAATGTACATTCAATACTTTCATGTAATTCTGCTAATTCACATAAAAACATCTTTTTTACAAAAAATTATTTTTAATACTTGTGACTGATTTTGCTGTAAAATTTATAATTATCAGCAGATCTAGGAACGTTGATTTATTAAGGTTTCCCCATTTTTAAAACCACCAACTCAATTCCGATATATCATTAACATTCATATTTTCCCGAAAATTAGGTAAATAAATCATTCCATAAGTGTTCCTATTTAAAGAGCAAAAGCTAAGACTTGAATCGTAAACTAATTTTGAGTAATTATTTTCTATTGTTTTGATGAATAATTATCTGATAAAACTTATTTTTGAACAAAAACACCAAATATTATGCATCCAATAGTAAACCGATTTCTTAAATACGTGAAAATTGACACACAATCTGATCCAAACAACTCCAATTTTCCTAGCACGGAAAAACAATGGAATTTGGCTCATTTATTAGTGTCCGAATTAAAGGAAATAGGAATGCACGAAGTAACAATTGACGAAAATTGTTACATCATGGCAACCCTGACAAGTAATATTGATTATACAGTTCCGACCATTGGATTTGTGGCGCATATTGACACCAGCCCAGATTTTTCTGGAACAAACGTAAATCCTCAAATCATTGAAAATTATAATGGAAAAGATATTCTTCTAAATAATAAAAAAAACATCATTCTATCTCCTGATTATTTTGAAGATCTCCTATTATACAAAGGTCAAACCTTAATTACTACCGACGGAACCACGCTGCTAGGTGCTGACGACAAAGCAGGGGTTGCAGAAATTGTTTCTGCAATGGAACACCTTATTAAAAACCAGGAAATTAAGCACGGTAAAATCAGAATATGTTTTACTCCTGATGAAGAAATAGGTAATGGGGCGCATTTATTTGATGTTGAGAAATTTGGAGTAGAATGGGCGTATACAATGGACGGTAGTAAGATTGGAGAACTTGAATATGAAAACTTTAATGCTGCTGGTGCAAAAGTGACGATTCAAGGAATAAGTGTACATCCAGGATCCGCTAAAGGAAAAATGATTAATTCTATTTTAATAGGAAACGAGTTCTCTTCACTACTCCCTGCGAATGAAGTTCCTGAAAAGACTTCTGGATATGAAGGGTTTTATCATTTACATACTTTTAGTGGAGATATTGAAACGACAACTCTTGAATATATAATTAGAGACCATGACTTCAATTTATTCGAAAACAGAAAAAAAACATTTCTTGAAGCAGTAGCCCTTATCAATAAAAAACACAATTCAGAAATTATTAAAGTAGAAATCAAAGATCAATACTTTAATATGAAAGAAAAAATTGAGCCTGTAATGCATATTGTTGATATTGCAAAAGAAGCGATGGAACAAGCCAATATAAAACCATTGATCAAAGCAATTCGTGGAGGAACAGACGGCTCTCTATTATCCTACAAAGGATTACCTTGCCCAAATATATTTGCAGGCGGACATAACTTTCATGGAAAATATGAATACGTGCCTGTAGAATCTTTGATTAAAGCCACAGAGGTAATTGTAAACATCGCACAAATTGTAGCACGAAAATAAAAAATCTTGGTACTGGTGCTTTTTATCTCAACACAACTCAAATAGTTTCTATAAAACTTTGACGAGACTCTAAGTGTTTAAATTTAAACATTTTGTGTTTTCTTGATAAAATCACACAAAAAAAGGTTCTATTTTAAAAGAATATTTCAATCTTTGCAGCCGAATAAAAATACACTAAACATGGACAATCAACACCTTTTATCTTTAGTTCAAAAACATGGAGCTCCGCTTTATGTTTATGATGCCAATAAAATTGAATCTCAGTACAAGCGCATGATCAATGTTTTTTCTGGGGTTAAAAACCTAAAGATAAATTATGCTATAAAGTCCAATACCAACATCAATATTTTAAAAATATTAAATCGCTTGAATTCGGGTACCGATTGTGTTTCCATTCAAGAGGTGAAATTATGTATCCATGCTGGTTTTGATGTGAAAGATATTTCATATACTCCAAATGGTGTGTCTTATGAAGAAATTGTTGAAGTAAAAAAACTAGGAGCAAAAATTACTTTAGACAATTTACACAACTTAGAGAAATTTGGAACTGACTTTCCAAACTACCCTGTGGCGATTCGTATGAACCCTCATGTTATGGCAGGTGGAAATGCCAAAATTTCTGTAGGTCATATCGACTCTAAATTTGGAATTTCAGTTTCACAAATTGACTCTATCTTAGAAATCGTTTCTACTACGGGTATAACAATCAACGGTGTACATATGCATACCGGATCTGATATTTCTAATATTGAAGCTTTTGTTGAAGCAACAGAGATTTTACTTGAAATTGCTAGAAAATTTGATACTATCGAATTTATCGATCTAGGAAGTGGTTTTAAAGTTCCTTACAAAACTGGGGATACCGAAACTGATTTGGAAAAACTAGGTGTTTTGTTAGGTGGTAGTTTTAATAATTTTTGTAAAGAATACGGAAAAGAATTAACCCTAATCTTTGAACCAGGGAAATTCTTAGTCAGTGAGGCGGGGAAATTCTTAGCAACGGTTAACGTTATTAAAGAAACTCCAAACATTACATTTGCAGGAATCGATAGTGGTTTAAACCATTTAATTCGTCCTATGATGTATGATGCTTATCAACACATCACAAATATTTCTAATACGACAAGTGACGAACAAGAATACTCAATAGTTGGGTACATCTGTGAAACAGATACTTTTGGTTCTAAAAGAAATTTAAATTTGGTAAGTATAGGCGATGTATTGTGTATTCACAACGCAGGAGCTTATTGCTTTTCTATGGCCTCTAATTACAACTCTCGATTTAAACCCGCAGAAGTTATGCTATATAATGGATCTGACTACCTAATCCGAGAAAGAGAAACCTTCGAAGACCTGCTTAAAAAGCAAATAGAAGTAGGTTTATAATCAAATAAAATATCACAAAGTAAAAACCATTAAGTATTTATGGCTAAGTTCTAATACCAATTTTATTTTTCTAAGTTAGTCATTTAGTTTCTGTGTCTTAGTGTCCTTAAATATAACAGATATGGATGTTTTTCAAGGTCAAAATATACTGAGTTTTATAAAAGAACTGCCAAATGATGAAGCTTGTAAGGCTTATTTAGCCAAAATAAAATGGCAAGATGGGTTTACTTGTATAAAATGTGGACAGACCA
>NZ_JBAHZZ010000097.1:0-15959 GCF_037132785.1 Flavicella sp.
ATCATTAAAAATCTCTTCTACATTATTGATAACTCCTGAAACAACTAAGGAATCTAACTCAACTCTATTTGTAACCCCATCCTCATCCAAATAATCTAATGTCTCATTTGAAGCATCAACCTTAAGTGTCGTTAAGGTTTCATCTACATTAGTCTCAACAATATTTGTAATCTCTTCAGTTACATACTCATTATTAAAAATCTCTTCTACATTATTGATAACTCCTGAAACAACTAAGGAATCTAACTCAACTTTATTTGTAACCCCATCCTCATCCAAATAATCTAATGTCTCATTTGAAGCATCAACCTTAAGTGTCGTTAAGGTTTCTGCGGATTCAATCAATTCTTGAATATTAACTATATGAATATCTCCTGATTCATCCACATAAGTGAATTCATTAGTTGTATCATTCCAAATAACTATATTGGAAGGAAGGTTGATCTCATCAGACGCCATTATTCGTCTCCAACTATTTGCATACCAGTAATAATATCCTGGCGTAACATCTCCGATTGTTGATGTATTAAAAACTAACAAACTTTCAACATTACCATTGCTAATAGTATTCGAATCTGAAAGTGACGTCAAAGAAATTTGTGGGATCAAAACTCCTTTATCGCTGGACACAACCTCCAACATGGCAGAATCATTCGGACTGTTTGTTCCTATTCCAACTTGGGAATATCCGAAGACCCCGAATGTAAGAGCCCACAATAGAAGTGATTTTTTAAAAAAAGTGTACTTGTTTTCCACAACTATATTATATTTTTAAAGCGAAACTACTTTAACCAATCTATTTATACAATAACTCTTTACAGTCGAGCTCATTCAAATCATATTCGTGATTTCAAACACCTACTTTAACTGCAAAAAAACAGACTTAAGACTGTTTTAACATAGAGGCTGGAAGCTTTTTTTACTACTTACTATAGCTTACCCGCAAACTCGTACTTTTCGAAGAAGACCTATCAATATGCCTTATTTTCAGCTATTTGGACTTTAAACAAGCTTAAAGTCAGTAATAACTACAAATTATCAGTTTCCATTCTTCTAAAACCACCATCAATAATCCTGTTATTATATTCATGATTTTCAAACACCTTTTCTCTACAAAGCAACAGACTCAAGACTGTTTTAACACAGATATCAGCAGATAGTTTCACCTATAATAACTACCTACATTCCGGTGTTAGAAGTAAAGAAGGTTGAGTTTGGCGCAAAAATAAATAAGGCACAAATAGATAGAATAAACTTTATTCAGTTTATTAGTTTCAATGCTTTTAATGAGGATACACTCCTTGAAAACAAGGTCTTTAAAGTTCAAAAATCACGTTATAACTTTAGAAGAAAATACAATGTACGCAACGAATTAAAACAGCACCCCGAACTTATAATGCCAATTTAATTTTTGAATGACGTAATAGTAATTTGGACTATTTTTTATTCAAAAAAGCAATAAAAAAAGAAGCATAGCACCGCTACGAATTTGTTTTTGTATGAAATATAAAAGAAAATGAAACGAATTTAATGCATTAATTAAATGTTACTATCTTCTTATATAAGAAACAAAGCTATAAGAATAGTTGTTTTTTTCATCCGATGTAAAACATTCTCTGTTTGTTTCTTTCCAAATTTCAGTGTCAATTGTCGGAAAAAACACATCAGCATTAAATTTATGATGTACTTCTGTAATGTCTAATTTATTTACCAAGAGGATTGCTTGTCTATAAATTTGTGCGCCTCCAATAATAAATGGACTTTCGTCATCTTTTGTGATTTCTAAAGCCTCTTCTAAGGAGTTGACTATAATACAGCCATCGGCCACATAGTTTTTATTACGAGTAATAATAACCGTTGTTCGGTTTGGAAGTGGTTTCCCAATAGATTCATAGGTGTTCCTTCCCATGATTATATGATGCCCTGTAGTGATTTTACGAAAACGAATCAAATCTGCAGGTAAGTGCCAAATTAAATTATTGTCTTTTCCTAAAGCATTATTTTTAGCAATAGCCGCAATTATGGTAGTCATAATGTTTTTTTGTTTTTTAATCTGTAAATTTAGAAAGCTTTGGGGGTTATTGCAAACAATATCAGAAATTCATGAATTATTCATTTATGTAGAAAGAAAAGAGGAAGTGAGTTGTTGACTGCAACAGGATTTTTATTTAAAAAAAAAGGTTTAATGATTGGTATTGCTTCTTTTTTTATGTTTAAAGTGTGATGTGTCGCTTACAAACAATCATTTCGAGAGCTTTATTGGTTTTCACAGATAAGTTTATGGTTGGTTTTTTAAGTCTCAATATATTATTATAAAGTAGCTGTACTTATGTACTATTTTTCATTTTTTTCTTGAGTCTTGTAATCAAGAGATTCGAATTTAGGCACTAAAAATAAAAATACTTTAATAAAAGACGTTTTTATTGTGTTTTTTTGTCGATTACACAGAGACTTTACCTCTTATTAGTGGGTGTGGTTCATAACCTTCAAGGGTGAAATCGTCAAAAGTAAAGTCGAAAATAGATTTGATCTCTGGATTCATTTTCATTATAGGTAAATCTTTGGGCTTTCTAGAAAGCTGTTCTTCTATTTGATCAAAGTGATTTGTATAGATGTGAGCATCTCCAAAAGTATGGATAAAATCACCTGGTTCTAAGCCGACAACCTGAGCAATCATCATGGTTAACAAAGCATAAGAAGCAATATTAAAAGGGACTCCTAAAAAAATATCTGCACTTCTTTGGTATAGCTGACACGATAACTTTCCATTAGCAACGTAAAATTGAAAGAAGGCATGGCAAGGAGGCAGAGCTGCTTTATTATTTGCAACGTTTTCCGAAAAAGATATTGAGGTATCTGGCAAGACACTCGGATTCCAAGCAGAAACTAACATTCGTCTACTATTTGGATTTGTTTTTAAAGTTTCGATCAGCTCAGATATTTGATCAATTTCCTCTCCATTCCAACTTCTCCATTGATGTCCGTAAACAGGACCTAAATCTCCATTTTCATCAGCCCAAGAATCCCATATTTTTACTCCATTTTCTTTAAGGTAAAGGGTATTTGTATCGCCTTTTAAAAACCAAAGTAATTCGTGAATGATAGATTTTAAATGCAGTTTCTTAGTCGTGACCATCGGAAATCCCTTGGATAGATCAAAACGCATTTGATAGCCAAATACACTTTTTGTCCCAGTCCCTGTTCTGTCTCCTTTAAATACTCCGTTTTTTGTTACGTGTTTTACTAAGTCTATATACTGCTTCATCTTCTATTGGGTTTTGTTCTTGCGTGTAAAAAAAACAAACACAAGTCTTACAAAAATAACAAAAGCAAGTTTTTAAAAAAGGCGCTTAAGTTTTTTTTTTAGAAAAGTAATGAACAGTTCTAATAGAATGTTTATTAGTACTATTGTCTCTTGCTGATTTCGTCTCTTAAATTAGCTGCAGTTTCGTAGTCTTCTTGGTCTATAGCTCTCCGAAGTTGGTTATGAAGCTCTTGTAATGACATACGTTTTAAAGGGTTCTTTTCATTATCTGAATTGGATTCGCTTAATAATTCGTCAAGTTCTAATTCCCAGGTGTCGCTTACGATATTCTCGGCTTCAAGTTTTAAGAAGACACCTGCTTTTTCAAGGATAGCCTCGTAAGTGTAAATCGGGGCGTTAAATCTTGTAGCTAAAGCAATAGCATCTGAAGTTCTAGCATCTATGATTTCTTCAGATCCGTTTTTTTCACAAACTAGGCTAGAAAAGAAAACACCATCTACTAATTTGTGGATAATTACTTGAGTTATGTTGATTTTAAACCGGTCTGAAAAAGTTTTAAAAAGATCATGAGTCAAGGGTCTCGGTGGTTTTATTTCTTTTTCTAATGAAATTGCGATTGATTGTGCTTCAAAAGCACCAATAATTATAGGTAAGGTTCTGCTCCCTTTAATTTCGGTAAGTACTAATGCGTATGCCCCACTTTGCGTTTGACTGTATGAAATTCCTTTAATTTCTAGTTGTACTAAACTCATAATTTTTCAGGTTGTAGTAGAATAAAAAGACTGTTTATGGCATCGAGCAAATTATCGAGATTATATAAACAGTCTTATATATTTTCAATCTAGTGAAAAAACTTAGTTTTTCGCCTTAAATTCTTTAAGTTTTTCAATAAGTTTTGGGACTACTTCAAAAGCATCTCCAATGATTCCGTATTCCGCAGCTTTAAAAAAAGGTGCTTCAGGGTCTGTATTGATTACAACTTTTACTTTAGAAGCATTCACTCCTGCTAAATGTTGAATCGCTCCAGAAATTCCAATAGCAATATATAAATTAGCGGCAACTGGCTTACCTGTTTGTCCAACATGTTCTTCATGAGATCTCCATCCTAAATCAGAAACAGGTTTGGAACAAGCGATTGCTGCCCCTAAGACATCTGCTAGTTCTTCAATTAGCCCCCAATTTTCAGGTCCTTTTAGCCCTCTTCCTCCTGAAACAACGATATCTGCATCTGCAATAGAAATTTTCCCTGAGCTTTTGTTTGTGCTAACTGAAGTTACTCCAGAAGCTATAATTTCAGGTGAGAATACTTCTTCATTGACTGAAGTAGAATTTTCTAAAACCCCTACAGAGTTTTTTGCAAGTCCTAGAACTTTGATTGCTGTTGGTATTTCAGTATGGATAAATGCTTTGTTTGAAAAAGCTTTTCTTTTTACAATAAAAGGAACTGTCGAACTAGGTTCTTCGATTACATTAGATGCAAATCCAGCCTCTAATTTTGCACTTATAATAGGTGCAAGGTATAATCCGTTAGAACTTGAGTCGATGATAACGACTTCTGCGTTTTCTTTTTGAGCAGCCTGCTGAATAATAGAGACTGTTTTTATAGCATTGAAGTTAGCTAAATCTCCATTGTTTACTTTTAAGATTTTATCTGCTCCATAAGTAGCTACTTCCGATGCGTTTTCTGCATTGATGGTTAGAACTACTAATTGAGTTTTTAATTGACTAGCTATTTTTTTTCCGTAAGAAACCGCTTCAAATGCGATTTTTTTAAATTTTCCTTCCGGTGATTCGGCAAAAACTAATACAGACATAATGTTGTGTGTTATGTGTTAACGTAATTTGTTATATATGGTTCTCCCTATAAGTTAGATCACCTTTGCTTCGTTGTGCAATAAATCAATCAATTCATCAATTGCCCCAGCATCTATTATTTTACAAGCACCTTTTTCTTTTGGTTTGTCAAATTTAATTGATTTTGTATATAATTCTGCATTGTTACTTGGAACAATTGTCAAAGGTTTTTTACGGGCCATCATGATTCCTCTCATGTTAGGAATTCTAAGATCTTTTTCTTCTACAAGACCTTTTTGTCCTGCGATTACTAATGGTAATGTGCTAGATAAAATTTCTGTTCCTCCGTCTATTTCCTTTGTTATTGTAGCGTTGATTCCGTCGATTTCTAAGCCTACACAAGCGTTGACAAAATTATAATCAATTAAAGTGGCTAAGATACCTGGAACCATGCCTCCATTGTAATCAATAGATTCTCTTCCTGTAAGAACTAAGTCATAGTTGTTTGCTTTTACAATTTCAGCTAATTGTTTTGCTACAGCGAAACCATCGATTGCTTTGACATCAATTCTAATAGCATCATCAGCTCCAATTGCTAATGATTTTCTTAAAGACGGTTCGGTACTAGCATCACCAACAGTAATTACAGTAATACTCGCCCCTTGTTTTTCTTTGAACCACATAGCTCTAGCTAATGAAAACTCATCATAGGGATTGATTACATATTGCACACCATTTGTGTCAAATTCAGCACCATCAGCTGAAAAATTTATTTTAGAAGTCGTATCCGGAACATGACTTATACATACTAATATTTTCATAGTTATTAAAGACTTGTAAATTTATTAAAAAGTAATGCCAAAGATAATTATTTTTTTTAGTAAATGTAATTTTAATAACGAAGACTGTGTATTTTTATCAATATAATAAATAAGACATTCTATATGTTTTTCCTTTAGGATTATTGTGAAATTTATAATTAAGATATGATTTTCACAATAACTTTCTAGAATCATATTGTTTTAGGGAAAGAATAAATTGATTTTGTTTTTTTTACCTTTTTTTGAAAAGTAAATGATAATTATGAACTGAAAATCCTTATTTTTGTTGACTAATAAAGATGACTACAATGAAAACAATACAATTTAGAGAAGCAATTTGCGAAGCGATGAGTGAAGAAATGCGTTTGAACGAAAGCGTATACTTAATCGGTGAAGAAGTTGCTGAATATAATGGAGCTTACAAGGCTTCAAAAGGGATGTTAGATGAATTTGGAGCAAAAAGAGTAATTGATGCACCTATTGCCGAGTTAGGTTTTGGTGGGATTGCTGTTGGATCTACAATGACGGGTAATAGACCTATTGTTGAGTATATGACGTTTAATTTTGCTTTGGTGGGCATCGATCAAATCATTAATAATGCGGCTAAAATTCGCCAAATGTCTGGAGGGCAATTTCCTTGTCCTATTGTGTTTAGAGGTCCTACTGGATCTGCAGGCCAATTAGGAGCTACACATTCACAAGCTTTTGAAAACTGGTTTGCTAATACTCCTGGTCTAAAAGTTGTAGTACCGTCAAACCCTTATGATGCAAAAGGTTTATTAAAAGCTGCGATTCGAGATAACGATCCTGTGATTTTTATGGAGTCTGAGCAAATGTATGGAGATAAAGGTGAAGTGCCAGAAGGAGAATATATCATTCCTTTAGGTGTTGCTGATATAAAAAGGAAAGGAACTGATGTGACAATTGTTTCATTTGGGAAAATTATAAAAGAGGCTTATAAAGCAGCAGATGAATTAGCAAAAGATGGAATTTCTTGTGAGATTATCGATTTAAGAACAATTCGTCCTTTAGATATTGATGCTATTATTGAATCAGTAAAGAAAACGAACAGGTTGGTTATTTTGGAAGAAGCTTGGCCGTATGGAAATATTTCTACTGAAAT
Source organism: Flavicella sp. (assembly GCF_037132785.1). Lineage (GTDB taxonomy): Bacteria > Bacteroidota > Bacteroidia > Flavobacteriales > Flavobacteriaceae > Flavicella. Next base: position 7,004 of record NZ_JBAHZZ010000097.1, read on the forward strand.
CACTTACCAAGTTCAAGAAAAGGCATTTAATTATTTAGATGCACCTATCAAAAGAATTAATACTGCGGATACTCCTGCTCCATTTTCGCCTGTATTATTGGCTGAATGGTTGCCAGATTATACAGATGTAATTAAAGAAGTAAAAGAAGTCTTATACGTTAAATAACACTTCTTAACATTATATACAAAAGTCCTTTCTTGTTAGAAAGGACTTTTTCTATGAATATGGAGAGGGTTAAGATGTTTGTAATTAGATGTTTTTCACAGAAAAAAGTTTAAGGAAACTATAGAGTATTAATTTTAGAAATCCAAGGCTGAAATACTTAATTTGACTATTTTTACGGAAAAATTAGTCAGCAATCAAATTAAATTAAACTATGAATGAATTAGTAAAAACTTTTGATGTCTTAATAGAGATTCCAAAAGGAAGTAGAAATAAATACGAATATGATTTCGAGTTAAACAAAATCCGTTTCGACAGAATGTTGTTTTCTTCAATGATGTATCCTGGAGATTATGGATTTATTCCGGAAACTTTAGCGTTGGATAGCGACCCTTTAGATGTATTGGTTTTAGGGCACCAACCAACCTATCCGATGGTTGTGATGGAAGTTCGTCCAATTGGAGTTTTTTATATGACAGATGAAAAAGGACCGGATGAAAAAATTATTTGCGTTCCTGTTTCTGATCCTATTTGGAGTAATAAAGAAGATATTTCTGATTTAAATCCACATAGATTAAAAGAGATAGAACACTTTTTTAAAGTGTATAAGGACTTAGAAAAAAAGAAAGTAGATACAGGGGGCTGGGGCAATGCTGAAGCTGCTCGAGAGATCTATAATCAGTGTGTAGAACGCTACGAAAATAGTGAAGATAAAAAAAGCGGGAATTTTACAATTTAATGTGATTTTTCTCATAAAATAAAAACACCACATTTATTAATTTAGACGCGGTGTTTTTTTTGTCTGTTAAATTTCATATTTTAGTACAAACTAAACCAAAAATTAATAGTTTAATCAAAATTTATTATATGATGGAGTTAATCGTAAATTATCTACCCCTATTTGGGGTATTGGCATTAGCCTTTGTGTTCTTGAAAAACATTTGGGTTTCTAAACAAGATGACGGAAATGAAAAAATGGTTCGAATAGCAAAAAACATTGCTGATGGAGCGATGTCTTTTTTGAAAGCGGAATACAAAATGCTTTCGGTATTTGTTGTTGCTGTCGCTATACTGCTTTATTTTAAAGGGAGCTATGAGGTGAATTCCAACGGTATGGTTGCAGTTTCTTTTGTAGTTGGAGCTATTTGTTCCGCATTAGCAGGGTTCATTGGAATGAAAGTAGCTACCAAGGCAAATGTACGAACAACACAAGCTGCTCGAACATCATTAGGAAAAGCACTAGAAGTTGCTTTTGCTGGTGGTGCTGTTATGGGCTTAGGTGTTGTAGGACTTGGGGTATTAGGACTTAGCGGACTTTTTATGATTTACAGTGCTCAGGGATGGGAGCTGTCTGAAATATTGAATGTATTATCAGGATTTTCATTAGGAGCTTCTTCTATTGCTCTTTTTGCACGTGTTGGAGGTGGTATTTATACAAAAGCCGCAGATGTTGGTGCAGATTTAGTAGGGAAGCTTGAAGCTGGTATTCCTGAAGATCATCCGTTAAACCCTGCTACAATCGCTGACAATGTTGGTGATAATGTCGGTGATGTTGCTGGTATGGGGGCTGATTTATTTGAGTCTTACGTAGGATCTATAATTGGTACTATGGTTTTAGGTGCGTTTATTATCACACCAGAATTTGATGGCTTGGGAGCTGTATATTTACCGCTGGTTTTAGCTGCGATAGGAATTGTGATGTCTATTATTGGAACATTCTTTGTAAAGGTGAAAGATGGAGGATCTCCACATGCTGCGTTGAATATTGGTGAGTTTGGTTCTGCTGGTTTAATGGTGGTTGCATCTTATTTTATTATCAATGCATTGATTCCTGAATCTCAGGCAGGATTGCCTTTTGGAGCAATGGGGGTTTTTTGGGCAACGATAACTGGTTTGGTTACAGGTTTAGCAGTAGGTAAAGTAACAGAGTACTATACCAGTACAGATTTTAAACCTGTTAAGTCAATAATATCACAATCAGAAACGGGAGCAGCAACAAATATTATAGCAGGATTGGGAGTAGGAATGATGTCTACTGCAGTGCCTATTTTATTAATTGCTGCGGCTATTATCATTTCTCATCATTTCGCAGGATTATATGGTATTGCGATTGCAGCAGTAGGGATGTTAGCAAATACGGGAATCCAGTTAGCAGTTGACGCTTATGGACCTATTTCTGATAATGCTGGTGGTATTGCTGAAATGGCTGAGTTGCCAAGTGAAGTGCGTGAGAGAACAGATAAATTAGATGCGGTAGGGAATACTACTGCTGCTATTGGAAAAGGTTTTGCGATTGCTTCTGCAGCCTTAACAGCATTGGCATTATTTGCTGCTTATATGAAAACTGCAAATGTGGTTACCATTGATGTTTCAAAGCCACTTATTATGGCAGGTTTATTAATAGGTGGTATGTTGCCTTTTGTTTTTTCTGCTTTGTCTTTGAATGCTGTCGGTAGAGCTGCGATGGCGATGATCGAAGAGGTTCGTCGTCAATTTAGAGATATTCCTGCTTTAAAAGCAGCCTTAGAAGTTATGAAAAAATACGATTCTGATATGTCTAAAGCTTCGGTTGAAGATAGAGCTATTTTTGACGCGGCTGATGGTGTTGCAGAGTACGATAAATGTGTAGATATATCTACAAAAGCTTCCTTGAAAGAAATGGTATTACCAGGTGTATTGGCAATTGTTGTACCTGTTGTAATTGGTTTTGTTGGAGGTCCTGAAATGTTAGGAGGTTTATTAGCTGGAGTTACTACTTGTGGTGTATTGATGGCTATTTTTCAGTCGAATGCTGGTGGAGCTTGGGATAATGCTAAAAAAACAATTGAAGAGCAAGGTAAAAAAGGAACTGACATTCATAAAGCGGCAGTTGTTGGGGATACTGTAGGAGATCCATTTAAAGACACTTCTGGACCTTCATTAAACATCTTGTTAAAGTTAATGTCGGTAGTTGCTTTAGTAATTGCACCAAGTATTGCTAATGAAGTCGAGATTTCTGAATACAATCAGCAAAAAGAGGCAGAAAAGAAAGCTATTGAATTGGTAATTCCAGTTGTTTCTGAGCAAGAAGAATATGAAGCTGAAAAAGAAACTGAAAATATGGTTTCTATTAGGTATAATATTGAGGATGTCTTAAAAGAATATTCTGTAGATCTAGAAAAAAAAGATTGTTGATTTTATCATTTTATAAAAGAAAAAGGGATCTCAAATGAGATCCCTTTTTCTTTTTAATCTGTAAGTAATACCTGTTTTTAAATGACGGAATAATAATTTGAAATGTTTTTTATTCAGATAAGCAATAAAAATAGAAGCATAGCTACACTACGGTTTTGTTTTTGTGTGAAATATGAATAAAAAAGAAACGAATTTAATGCATCATTTTAAATGTTAAAATGATATAAAAGGAATTTAGATGAATATTCCAGTTTGATTCATTGTGGAAAACGGGAATTAATACTTGAATCTATGCCTTTAAAACTAAAATGGATTCGTGAGGTTGAAAAGTATGAATTGAAAGTTCCAATCTCAGATAAATTCATGTTGCTGTATAAATGTCAAGATTGATAAGTAGAAGTGTTATATTAAAACAACCCGTGAATCTGAGCATCTATTCGATCGATGATATTTCCTAGATCTTCTGGATTTTCTACGAAATCAATATTGTCAACATCAATAATTAATAATTTTCCTTTGTCGTATTGTGAAGCCCATGCTTCATATCTTTCATTCAATCTACTTAGATATTCAATACTGATACTGTTTTCGTAGGCTCTTCCACGTTTGTGAATTTGTCCAACAAGCGTTTTGATATCAGCTCTTAAGTAGATCAATAAATCTGGAGGAGTTACCAAGTTTTCCATCAAGTCAAATAGAGAAGAGTAATTTTTGTAGTCTCTATTCGTTAACAATCCCATTGCATGTAAGTTGGGTGCAAAAATTTTGGCGTCTTCATAGATAGTTCTGTCTTGAATGATATTTTTACCGCTCTTTTGAATTTTTAGGATTTGTTCAAATCTACTGTTTAAAAAGAAAACCTGTAGGTTAAAAGACCAACGTTCCATCTCACCATAAAAATCATCTAAATAAGGATTGTCTTCTGCATTTTCAAAATGAGAATTCCAATGGTAATGTTTTGCTAAAAGTTCTGTAAGTGAAGTTTTACCTGCGCCTATATTTCCTGCTATAGCTACGTGCATAGATGTGATGTTTTAGATTGTTATTTCTCTGGAATTATTATTTTTTTCTAATAGAAAAAAGATATAATTCAATGCCATCAAAGATAAAAAAATGATTGTTTATTATATGAAAATTTTCAATTTTCAGTTGTTTTGTTAATTTAATTGGATTGATGCTGTCATTTACCTTATAAAGGGTGTCTTTGTAGAGTATGTATAAAATACGGTTGTTGTACTGAAAACAGTCAATATTCTTGTCAATGTGCTCCTTGATAAAATTCCCTAAGTAATCAAAAGTTTGTATCCCCGATTTGGTATGTAGATAAACGTAATTTTCAGTACTCTTCATATTTAAAATTACTGTGTTTGTTAAAGGTTGAGTTTTTGAAACGACAGTTTTGGTTCTAAAATTATAATTTTCTATAGTTTGCATATTCCTTGTCAGTAGCCATATGTGGTTTACTGCTCCCTTAGTTACAAAACTAATGTCATAGGGTAATTGAATAATATCGGTTTCATTTAATTGACTATCGAGTATAATTACAATATTAAAATCCCTATAAAAAACAACTATATTTAAGGGGTTAGTAATATCTACAGAGCTTATATTTCCATAAATAAAATTAGAATAACTGAATACTTTTTGTTCTGTTTTTTTTGATAAAATGGTATTTGAAAAGTAATAGATGTTAAAATCATAGTCACAACCAACGAAATTGTCAGTTTCTAGAAAAATAGTTTTTTCTAGGTGGGCTACGGTTTGAGAATAGCTACAAAAAAAAAAACACACAATAGGTAAAAAAAATCTCATTAATACAAAGTTACGAAAGATTCTTAATCTTTTTATAAAAATAAGTTCTTAGGTTAAACCTTAGTAGTTAAAATTAGTCTTAATGTAGTGAAACTAAAATTTTAAACAACCTACGATGAAATTATTTTATTTAATTACAGTATTTCTTTTTATAAGTTATAGTAGTCTTTCCCAAGAATTTCAAGGGAAAGCTGTTTATATGTCTAAAACAAATTTTGATTTTGACTTTGGTGACCGTAGTGTTCCTGAAGACGCAAAAAAAAGAATGAAAGAGAGAATAGACAAGCAAATGCAGAAAAATTTTGATTTAAGTTTCAATAAAACTGCTTCAATCTATGAAGAACAGGTAACATTAGATGAACCAGAAGAAGGAAGAAGGGGCCCTCGGTTTCGTTCAATTCTTGGAGGATCGGACGGGGGTGTCGTATATAAAAACATTGCTGATAAAGAATATAAAAGAGCCGTAGAGTTTTTTGGAAAGAATTTTTTAATAGAAGACCCTCTTGTTTTGATTCCATGGAAATTGGAAAAGGAAACAAAAAAAATAGGGCAATATACTTGTTATAAGGCCACCACAACCATTGACAAAAAAGAAAATCCGTTTGCTAAAAATAAAGATTCTTTAGAAACAAAAACGATAGTTATCGCATGGTATACTCCAGAAGTACCTGTTTCACAAGGTCCTGGTAAATACTGGGGGCTCCCAGGATTAATTTTAAGTGTGAATGCTGGAGATACGCAAATAATATGCACCAAGGTGGTGTTAAATGTCAAAGAAAAAGTAGAGATTAAGCCGCCTAAAAAAGGAAAAAAAGTATCAGAGAAAGAGTTCGAGGAAATTGTAGAAGAAAAAACAAACGAGCTTAAAGAGCGATCTATGAATGGTCGACCTGGAGGAGGAAGAAGACCTAGATAAGATTTTTATGTTATGAGAAATAGTCAAATTGTAAGTTGTGTTGTAATGTTTTTGTTTTTGTTTCAGACAAATGCACAAACGATTAAAATTAAAGGAATTGTAAAAGATTCTATTGGAAATGGTCTAGAAATGGCGAATGTTATTGCTATCAATTCAGCCACTGAAGAAATGGCAGAATATGCCATTACAGATTCTAAGGGAAGATATCAATTGAGTTTATCTGCCAATCAGGTTTATGAATTAAAGGTTAGTTATATGGGGTTCAATACTGCGTCTATTACCATAGATCTAATAAATATTCATGATGATTTAAATCAAGATATAACTCTTAAAGAAACAAATGATCTATTAGACGTAGTTGAAATTTCTTACGAAATGCCTGTTACCATAAAGGGAGATACTATAGTTTATAATGCTGATTCTTTTAGGAATGGAACGGAAAGAAAGTTAGGAGATGTGCTTGAAAAACTACCTGGAGTAGAAATTAATGATGACGGGGAGATTGAGATAGAAGGAAAAGTTGTTACTAAAGTAATGGTAGAAGGAAAAGATTTTTTTGATGGAGATTCTAAAATTGCTATAGAAAATATACCCGCAGATGCCTTAGATAAAATAGAGGTTCTACGTAATTATAGTGAGGTGGGTCAGATGAAAGGTGTGACCAATAATGAAGATTCTATAGCTATAAATATACGTTTAAAAACAGGAAAAGATAAATTTTGGTTTGGTGAAGTGACTGCTGGAGCAGGAGTAGAAAATCTTTATTTGGTGCAACCTAAAATATTTTATTACAGCCCTAAAACAAGTATAAATGTACTGACAGATTTCAATAATATAGGAAGTGTACCTTTTTCAAATAGAGATTATTATCGATTTACTGGTGGTTTAAGAAGTTTGTCTTCTCGTGGAGGAACGTCATTAAATATAAGTGATAATACTGTTGGTTTGTCTACAACTCAAAACAACAGAGCGTATGAGCTAAGTTCGCAATTTGGTGCAGCAAACTTTAGTCACAATCCAAATGAAAAAACAACATTTAGTGGGTTTGGTATTTATTCAGGAACACAGACGGATATGTTGGAGAGTACTATTAAAAATTATGAGGACACGGGTGATATTGAAAAGATAGAAAGCGGTATTCGACAAGATAATAAACTAGGTTTATTAAAATTGAGTACGGTTTATAAACCTACAACAGATTTTCAATTGGATTATGACATATTCTTTAAGAAATCAGAACAAGAAGAGAATTCATTGCAAGAGTCCGAACTTAATAGTTCTGATAATGGACTTATTTCAACTGATAATAGTGACGATCCTTTTTCGTTTACTCAAAATTTAAATATTTATAAAACTTTCGATTCAAAAAATATAATGGCTGTAGAGGCACAGTATTTATACCAACAGGAATTTCCTGTTTTTAATTCTCTTTCAGAAGTTTTAAATGTGGATTCATTTTTGACTCCAACGTTAAATACTTCACAGGAGTATTATGATTTGACTCAAGACAAAACGATTAAAACAAGTAGATTTGACGGAAAAGTTGACTATTACTTTTTATTAAATGATCAAAGTAATTTAAATGTTACTGTAGGTACACTTTTGAGCAAACAAAAATTTAATTCTGGATTATTTCAAACTTTAGATAATGGGTCAGAAGATGTTTTTGAGGGAGATGGCTATAATAATGATGTTGAGTTTTATTTTTCTGATGTTTATACAGCATTACATTATAAATTTGTTAGAAATAAATTAACCGTTGAGCCAGGGTTGAAGTTACATTATTATGCAACCAAAGACACTCAATTAGGAAACGATAATACTACAAGTCAAGTTCGGTTATTACCTGATTTTTACGCTAGATACCAGTTTAAAAAAACGGAAAGTTTGCGATTTAGTTATACGATGACAAATCAATTTACAGATATTAAACAATTATCTGAAGGTTTGTTGTTTAATAATTACAATAATGTGTATGAAGGAAATAGGGATTTAGAAAGTGCTATCTATCACAACTATTCCTTAAGTTTTTTTAGTTTTGTAATGTACAATTACACCAATATTAATGCTTCTATTAATTATACGAAACAAGAAAACACAATAAAGGGAAATACTGAATTTGATGGAATCGGTCAGAGTGGGACTTCAATAAATTCATTGTTTGCAGATGAAACGGTTAGTGCTAGGTTTAGATATGGCAGAACGTTTAGAAAATTGAAAGTGAATTTAAGAACAAGTGGTAACTATTCTAAAAACAACAATGTTAGAAATGGGGAATGGTTTGTAAACGATGTACTTAGTTATTCTTATGGTGGAGATATAGGGACAAATTTCAACAAAATACCTAATATTACGGTTGGTTATACGAAAAGCACAAATAATTATGGAGATCGTATTTATCATACCGATAGACCTTTTGTAAATATTGATGCAAAATTTTTAAAACATTTTATTTTAACTTCGGATTATGATTATTATAATTATTATGATGAGGCAAATACAATTTCTAATAAATATGCCTTTTTAAGTTCTGAATTAAGTTTTAGAATAGATGATAGTCATTGGGAATATGTTATTTCTGGAACCAATTTATTAAATACAAAATCTTTAAATCGAGATGCTATTTCTGTCGCCGCAAATACAGTTACAAGTAGTAGCTACTTTGTTCAGCCAAGGTATATTATGTTTATTTTAAAATACAACCTTTAAATTCTGTTATTTGGCTGTTGTGAGCTAGTAAAATAAATTTCCTGAGTTAGTCATTTAGTTTCTGTATCTTAGTGTCATTAAATATAACAGATATGGATATTTTTCAAGGTCAAAATATACTGAGTTTTATAAAAGAACTGCCAAATGATGAAGCTTGTAAGGCTTATTTAGCCAAAATAAAA
>NZ_JBAHZZ010000106.1:0-12621 GCF_037132785.1 Flavicella sp.
AATCACAAATGCTATCTGAAAAAGTAGGTGTTATTTGTAGTTTCATGGCTTGAATATACATCTTAATAAGCTAACAAACAATGATTTACACCCTAAGTTTGGGTCTTTGTTTTTGTCATGTACCTTGCAACGGTCTTAAACTGTGCTAAGCTAGGTGCAGATGTAATTACAGGTCCTTTAACAGCAATTGAAGGCTTGTTAAAGCACCCTTTAACAGATAGTGGCTTGGCAAAGTTCCTAGAAGATTATGCAAAAGGAAATTAAAAGGAATACTTATATATAAAAAACCTCAAACATAAGTTTGAGGTTTTTCTATATAAGTAAGAGATTAAATAATTTATTTTACTTTATCAACGATAGCCTTAAAAACCTCTGGATTGTTCATAGCTAAATCAGCTAAAACCTTACGGTTTAAGTCAATATTATTAGCTTTCACTTTTCCCATAAACTGAGAGTAAGACATTCCGTATTGACGAGCTCCAGCGTTAATACGTTGAATCCACAATGTACGGAAGTTTCTTTTGTTATTTTTACGGTCACGGTAAGCATAGCTCATCGCTTTTTCTACCGCATTTTTTGCTACTGTATAAACGTTTTTACGACGTCCAAAGTAACCTTTTGCTGCCTTCAAGATTTTTTTTCTTCTTTTTCTTGAGGCTACTGAATTTACTGATCTTGGCATAATTTCAATGTTTTTTTGTAGTAAGGCGACAATTAAATGTACTTAAATGCCCACTCCAAGGTTAATACTAATTACCTATGAGCTTAATTATTTTAATCTCAATTGTTGTTTAATGTTTTTCTCATCTGATTTGTGTACCAAACCATCATGAGTTAACTTTAATTTACGCTTTTTAGATTTTTTTGTCAAAATGTGACTCTTAAAAGCATGCTTTCTCTTTATTTTTCCAGTTCCAGTTACCTTGAATCTCTTCTTAGCACTAGATTTAGTTTTCATCTTAGGCATATCTCCTTAGTTTTATGTATTCTTACTTATATCTTTTTTAATTTTGTTTATTTCTTTTTTGGAGCAATAAACATAATCATTCTCTTTCCTTCTAATCTTGGCATTTGTTCTACTTTACCATACTCTTCTAGTTCTTGAGCAAGTCTTAAAAGTAAAATTTGACCTTGGTCTTTAAAGATGATAGATCGTCCTTTAAAAAATACAAACGTTTTTAATTTAGCACCTTCTTTAAGGAACTTAATCGCATGTTTCTTTTTAAACTCATAATCGTGTTCATCCGTCTGAGGACCAAACCTAATTTCCTTTACGATAACTTTCGTCGCTTTAGATTTTAATGCCTTTTCTCTCTTTTTCTGTTCGTACAAAAATTTCTTATAATCAATAATTTTACAAACAGGAGGAACTGCTTTCGGTGAAATTTCCACCAAATCTAATTCTTGCTCACGAGCAAGATCTAAGGCCTTTCTAATTGGATAAACACCCACTTCGATGTTGTCTCCTACCAAACGAACTTCCTCAATATCTCTAATTCGACTGTTGATTCTGTGTTGGTCTTCGTTTTGAATCCTCCATGGTTTTCTAGGAGATCTGTTTCTACGTATTGCTATAACTCAATAATTTTAGCCTGATTATTCAGGGATTAATTAAAACTGTACTAATGTACTATTTACTTCTTTATTTATTAATTGAATAAAATCTTCAATTGCGAAAGTACCTAAATCTCCTTCACCATGCTTTCTAACAGAAATAGTTCCTTCTCCTTCTTCTTTTTCTCCAACGATAATCATGTATGAAACTTTACTGATTTCAGCATCTCTGATTTTTCTACCAGTTTTTTCACTTCTAGAATCAATTAGTGCGCGAATTTCGGCATTTTCTAGCAGTTCTGAAACCTTTTTCGCATATTTTTGATATTTATCACTAATTGGCAGAATCATAACTTGTTCTGGCATCAACCAAAGCGGGAAATTTCCTCCTGTATGTTCTAGTAAAAGAGCGATAAAACGTTCCATAGATCCAAACGGTGCTCTATGAATCATCACGGGTCTATGTTCTTCGTTATCCGAGCCTTTATAGGTAAGATCAAAACGCTCTGGCAAATTGTAATCTACTTGAATTGTTCCTAGTTGCCAGTTTCTTCCCAACGCATCTTTTACCATAAAGTCTAATTTTGGTCCATAAAATGCAGCTTCACCATAAACGATAACAGTTGACAAGCCTTTTTCGTCGGCAGCATTGATTATAGCCTGTTCTGCTTTGTCCCAATTCTCATCAGACCCAATATATTTTTCTTTGTCTTCTTTGTCTCTTAATGATATTTGTGCTGTAAAGTCTTCAAATCCTAATGCTTTAAAAACATATAGCACTAAATCAATAACATCTTTAAACTCTTGATCAAGTTGTTCTGGAGTACAGAAAATATGTGCATCATCCTGTGTAAAACAACGAACACGTGTCATTCCATGTAATTCACCACTTTGCTCATACCTGTATACAGTTCCAAATTCAGCAAAACGTTTTGGTAAATCTTTGTATGAATAAGGTTTGAAATTATAAATTTCACAGTGATGAGGACAGTTCATAGGTTTTAGTAAGAACTCTTCATCTATCTTTGGTGTTTTGATAGGTTGAAAGCTGTCTTTACCATATTTTTCATAGTGACCAGAAGTCACGTATAATTCTTTTTGACCGATATGAGGTGTAATCACCATTTCATAACCTGCTTTCTTTTGTGCTTTCTTTAAAAAATCTTCCAATCTATTTCTTAAAGCAGCTCCTTTGGGTAGCCATAATGGCAAACCTAGTCCAACTTTTGCAGAGAAAGTGAATAGTTCTAATTCCTTACCTAGTTTACGGTGATCACGCTGTTTGGCTAATTCTAATATTTCTAAATATTCTTTTAATAATTTTGCTTTAGGGAAAGAAATTCCGTAAACACGAGTTAATTGAGGATTTTTTTCATCACCTCTCCAATAAGCGCCAGCGGTACTCATTACTTTAATAGCTTTAATGATTCCTGTATTTGGGATATGCCCCCCTCTACATAAATCAGTAAAATTATCATGATCACAGAAAGTAATTTCTCCATCTGTTAAATTTTCGATCAATTCAACTTTAAAAGAATTGTTCTCTTCTTTATATTTAGTCAAAGCATCTGCCTTGGAAACTTCTCTTAAAGTAAATTCATGTTTCCCCCTTGCCAACTCCAAAAATTTATTTTCAATTTTCAGGAAATCTGATTCAGAAACTTTATGGTCTCCAAAATCTATATCGTAGTAAAAACCATTTTCAATTGCAGGTCCAATAGTAAGGTTTACACCAGGGTATAATTGCTGAATGGCCTGTGCCAAGACATGGGCAGATGAATGCCAAAATGCTTTTTTACCTTCTGCTTGCTCAAAAGTAAATAAGGTTAAATTACCGTCGGTAGTCAATAGTGTTTTAGTTTCAACAGTTTCTCCATTAAAACTAGCAGAAATAACATTTCTAGCCAAACCATGACTTATGCTTAGTGCAACATCCATTGGTGTACTATCTTTAGCGTATTCTCTCACGCTCCCATCAGGTAAAGTAATATTAATCATGAATTGTATTTTAAGAATGCAAAGGTATTAGAAAACTACGGCTTAACAAATTAAATTTTCGTTAATAATAAAGCTTACTATGGAATCCTTTTTTTTTATGAAAATCAAAGTCTTATTTCACCAAAATTATTCATAAAAAAGTATCTTTACATATTAAATAAAACGAAGAATGGGCTTAGAATTAAAAAAACCGATTGTCTTTTTTGACCTTGAGACTACAGGAGTAAATATTGCAAAAGATAGAATTGTTGAAATATCGATTTTAAAAGTTTTTCCTAATGGAAATAAAGAAAGTAAAACTTGGTTGGTAAACCCTGAAATGGAAATACCTAAAGAAACTTCTGCCATTCATGGGATTACTAATGATAAAATTGCAAATGAACCAACATTTAAAGAATTGGCGAGGCAGGTTGAAACTTTGATAAAAGGCTGTGATTTAGCGGGGTTTAACTCGAATAGATTTGACATCCCTTTATTAGCTGAAGAGATGTTAAGAGTTGGAATAGATTTTGATATGCATAATCGTGTGGCTATTGATGTACAGGTGATTTTTCATAAAAAAGAACAACGTACTTTAAGTGCTGGTTATCAATTTTATTGTGGTAAAGATTTGGAAAATGCGCATTCAGCAGAAGCAGATACTTTAGCTACTTATGATATACTGATGGCGCAGATTGAAAAGTATGATGATATTGGTACTGATGTTAAAAGTTTAAGTGAATATTCATCACATAATAGAAGAGCAGATTTTGCTGGTTTTTTGATGTTTGATGAAGATGATAATGAATTGTTTTCTTTTGGAAAATATAAAGGTCGAAAAGTGACTGATGTTTTTACCGAAAACCCTGGGTATTATTCCTGGATTCAGAATGCAGATTTTCCGTTATACACAAAAAAAGTGTTGACTCAAATTAAATTAAGAAGTTTGAATACTAAAGGATAGTAGACAATCCTTTTAATAATAAAAAAACACCCTTCAAATAAATAAATAGGGTAAAAAATAAAATTATGTTAGTAGACTATAATACTTTACCTAATACTGCAAGAATTTGGATATACCAATCTGATCGGAAATTTATGGCAAATGAATTGGAGATTATCAAAAAAGAAGGAGCTGATTTTGTAAATAATTGGACTCGACACGGTGATCATTTAAAAGGCAGTTTTACCATATTGTACAATCAGTTTTTAGTACTTGCTATAGATGAATCTTTTGCAAATGCTTCGGGTTGTTCTATAGATTCTTCTGTTCGGTTTGTTAAAAAAATTGAATCTCAACTATCTATAGATTTGATGAATAAATTAAATATTTCATTTAAAGATGGCGAGAATATCAATATCGTAAGTTTAGCAGAGTTTCAGAATTATGTAAAAGAAGGTGAAATTACAGCAGAGACCATTGTCTTTAATAATATGGTTAAAACAAAAGGTGAAATAGAGCTTAAATGGGAGGTTCCTGCAAAAGATAGTTGGCACCAAAAATTTTTAAATTAAAAACTCTATCATTATTTTAAGCTTATGAAACAAAGAATATTATTTTCTATTATCTCCTTTTGTACTGTTTTTATTGCAAATTCTCAACAATTGGATCCATTGTTGACAAAAGATTCAGAAGCTCAAAGACTTTGGGTAAACGAAAAGATGGAAACTATGTCTTTGGACGAAAAAATAGGGCAATTGTTTATGATTCAAGCTTATTCTAATAAAGGATCTAAACATAAGAAGTTTATTGAATCTCAAATTAAGAAATATCATATCGGTGGTTTGATATTTATGCAAGGTACACCTGAAAAACAAGCGGTATTAAATAACGATTATCAAGAAATTTCTAAAATTCCCTTATTGATTGGGATTGATGGAGAATGGGGATTAGATATGCGTCTGAAAAAAACTTTTCGTTATCCTTGGAATATGACTTTAGGTGCAATTGAAAATGACCAAATGATAGTTCAGTTTGGAAAGAGACTTGGAGCACACTGTAAACGTTTGGGGATACATATAAACTTTGCTCCAGTAGTTGATATCAATACCAATCCTGAAAATCCAATTATTGGAAATCGTTCATTTGGAGAGAATAAATACAATGTAACTAATAAAGCTTCTGCCTTTATTAGAGGAATGCAAAGTGAGCAGGTGTTGGCGAATGCAAAACATTTCCCAGGGCATGGTGATACCGCTTCAGATTCTCATAAAACGCTGCCGCAACTATTATTTGATATTCATAGATTACAATCTGTCGAACTTTATCCTTATTCTAAATTATTTGATATTGGCTTGTCCAGTGTTATGATTGCTCATTTAAGTGTACCTGCCTTGGAGCCTAATCAAAAAGTGCCGACCTCTATATCGTATAAGGTGGTTACAAATTTGCTAAAAGAGCAAATGGGATTTAATGGATTGATTTTTACAGATGCCTTAAACATGAAGGGAGCTGCTAATTATGCGAAACCAGGAGACATTGATTTGGCAGCTTTTATGGCAGGAAATGATATGTTATTAATTCCTGAAAATGTTGGAGCAGCAGTTGAAAAAATTAAAACAAGCATTATTCAAACAGGACAGGTTTCTATGGAAAGACTGGAATATTCTGTTAAGAAAATTTTAAAGGCTAAATATTGGGCAGGACTGCAAGATTACAAACCTGTCGTTATAGAGCATCTAGAAGAAGAGTTAAATACGGTTCAAGATTCATTATTACATATTTCTTTGGTAGAGCAATCAATTACATTGATACAAAATAAGCAATTTATCTTTCCAATACGGGATTTAGCTAAAACAAAAATCGCTTATGTAAAATTAGGAGATGCTACTTATACTGATTTTTTTAAAATGCTTAATCAATATACTTCTGTTACTGAGGTCAAAGGTAGTTCGACGAGTGAACTATTGAATAAGTTAAAAGAATTCGACAAGGTAATTATAGGATATCATAAATCAAACAGCAATCCATGGAAAAGTTTTAAATTCTCTATTGAAGAACTTGGTTTGTTAGAAAAAATTGCAGAACAAAACAAAGTTATTTTATCTGTGTTTGCAAGTCCGTATAGTTTATTAGACATTTCATCTTTTGACAAAATTGAAGGGCTAGTTGTAGCTTATCAAAACAGTAGTTTTGCACAAAGAGTAACTGCTCAAATGATTTTTGGAGCAGAAGAAACAAAAGGGAAATTACCTGTTTCAATTGGAAAACATTTTATAGAAGGTACAGGCTTATACTCGGTCAACTTAATGCGATTGTCTTATGGGATGCCCGAATCTGTCGGAATCAGTAGTGCTAAACTGTCAAGAGTTGATAGTTTGATAGAATTTGCCATTTCAGAAAAAATGACTCCTGGTGCTCAAGTACTGATTGCTAGATATGGGAAAGTTATTTACGAAAAAAGTTTTGGATATCATACCTATAAGGAAAAAAGAGAGGTATTAAATTCAGATATGTATGATCTTGCATCTTTGACAAAAATATTAGGTGCACTACCCGTTTTAATGGAAGCAGAAGAAAATGGTTTGTTTAATTTGGATGACACCTTTGCTGATTTATTACCAGAGTACAGCAGTGATGACAGCAATAAGGATACTTTAACAGTAAAAGAGGTGTTGTCACACGTGGCTAGATTAAAGGCGTGGATTCCATTTCATTTAAAAACATTGGATAGTAATACTCATAAACCTTTGCCTAAATATTATAGTAGTAGTCAAAACAGGGAGTATTCAATTAAGGTTGCAAATAATTTGTATTTACGAACAGATTATAAAGACAGTATTTACGAGAATATTAGAATGGTGGATCAGCGTGAGAAGTCAGGGTATAAATATAGTGGCTTATCTTTTTATGTATTTAATAAATATATGGAATCTAAAATGCATCAAGGTATGGATAAGATTCTAGACAATAATTTTTGTAAACTATTGGGTGCAGAGACTTTATGCTTTAATCCTTTGAATAAGTTTGATAAGGATAGAATAGTTCCTTCAGAGATTGACACTTATTTTAGACATCAAGAATTGAAAGGCATCGTTCATGATCCAGGTGCGGCTATGATGGGAGGCGTAAATGGAAATGCAGGTTTGTTTTCTAATGCGAATGATATTGCAAAAATGATGCAGATGTATTTACAACAAGGCTTCTACGGAGGACATAGATTCTTGAAATCCAGTACAATAGACATGTTTAACACAAGGTATTATGAAGAGGACTCAATAAGAAGAGGTTTGGGATTTGATAAACCCTCCTTGGATACGGAAATACATAATACCTGTGGATGCGTTTCTTCAAATAGTTTTGGGCACAGTGGCTTTACAGGAACTTATACTTGGGCAGATCCTGATTCTGGATTGTTGTATGTTTTTTTATCAAACAGAACTTATCCTACTATGGATAACAATAAATTAGTTAAAGAGAATATTCGTACTAAAATTCAACAATTAATAATAGATGCCTTCATAGAATAGTCATTTTATCTTGAGAACTATTCGTTTGCAAAAGCAACAGAATGACAAGCAACCAAAGCAGCTGTTTCTGTCCTTAATCTACTTTCTCCAAGAGTCACAGCTGTAAAACAATTAGCCAAAGCTAGTTCTATTTCTTTTGGATTAAAATCTCCTTCAGGACCAATCATAATTGTAATGTCTCTATTGCGAATAATTTCATTCTTAAAAGATTTTTTTTCTTGCTCTTCACAATGTGCGATAAACAAATCTCCGTTAGGTTTACTTTTTATAAAATCCGTAAAGGGTACAGCTGAATTTATTATAGGTAAATGAAGTTTTAAAGACTGCTTCATTGCCGAAAGAGCGATTTTATCATATCTATCTAATTTGATGACTTTCCTTTCAGAATGCTTGCAAAGTATAGGAGTAATTTCATCAATACCTATTTCTGTTGCTTTTTCTATAAACCATTCCATTCTGTCATTTAGCTTGGTAGGAGCAACTGCAATATGTAAGCGGTAATTCCAAGGTTTTTCTATTAGAGAAGACTCAACGATATTAACCTGACATTTTTTATCATTTGCAATAACTATTTCAGCAATTAATAATACACCATCACCATTGGTTATATGTAATTTGTCACCTTCTTGTTTTCTTAGAACCTTCACAATATGCCTGCTTTCAGTTTTTTCAAAAACAAAACTACTTGTATTTGAATCGATGTTTTTACTGTAGAATAATTGCATAACTAGTACCCTGATAAGTTGTTCATATTGTATTGTAAATCTTGTTTCCTAAGTACTTTTCGGGATTTGTCCATTTTCCTATACTTTTTTCTTCTTTTAGTTCTTCTTTGCTGTTTTTTGATTTTTGAGTTTCAATTTATTCAAGGCGTATTTTTCCTGTTCTGCTATTTATCAACCTTCTTTTTTCTTTTGCGCATTAAAATAGTTGAGTTTTAAATCGAATTGATTTTAAGGGCTTATCGTTTTCTGTTTGAGGATTTGTTTTTACATTGAATTCAACTCATAAAAGCAACTTCGGATATACCCTATTAATATTTAAAATGACGCATTAAATTCGTTTCATTTTCATTCATATTTCACATAAAAACAAAACCGTAGCAGTGCTATGCTTCAATTTTTATGTGAAATATGAATAAAAAATATTCTGAATTATTAGTAAGCCCTTTAAAAATAAAATTGGTAATAAGCAATAATTTATTAATTACAAATATAGGTGTTTTGAATTGATGTATTTTCCTTTTAACCTTTTCTTATTTCTATTTAAGCTTTTGCTTTTTTTCTTTGTTATTTTGCTGTTTTACCAAATTTAAAATCATTTGTTTCTCTGTTGAACGATTTTTATTTTGATGGTTTTTTGGCTCGTTTTGTTAAATAAATTAGTTTGAATTTTTAAAGGTCACAAAAATATATTGTTATACCTTTTAGTTGTTTTTCTAATTAAAGAACAACAGTATAAGAAACTTTTAACTTAGTCAGGTCTACTAGAGTATATTATTTTTGTATATTGAACCACTGTCGTAAAAGAACAATAAAAATAGTCAGAAAAACTTGATCATTATTAAGGAGCTAAAATTTTAAACATAAGATTTAATGAATAGCAATGACTAAGTTCCTCTGAAATTGTTATTTTTGGAGGAAAATTTAGAATTGATGATACAAGAAGCAGGGTTTGTTGCCTTTTTAAGAACCATAGGAATTATATTATTAGTAATTTATGGTATGAAGTTTTTTGCGAAATATTTTTTGCCATTCATTTTAGTGAGAGTTGTAAATAAAGCTAAAAAACGTGCACAGCAAAGAAATACAGGATATAGTCAAACGAAATCTGACATAAAAGTTGGAGAAACGATTATAGATAAGAAACCGAATAAAAAACAGAGTTCTCAGTCAAATAAAGTAGGAGATTATGTAGATTATGAAGAGGTTGATTAAATGAATTATGACGTTTTTTTATTTGAGTATTTTTTGAATTAGAATAAGAAATCATTTATTTGTCAATCTTTAGTATATTTGCCACAAAAAAAAAATAAAAATATTCAATTTTATATTTATGTATAATTTATTAAAAGGAAAAAGAGGTATTATTTTTGGAGCATTAGACCCTAAATCAATTGCTTGGAAAGTGGCTCAAAGAGCTCATGAAGAAGGAGCTACATTTGTTTTGACTAATGCACCTATTGCTATGAGAATGGGAACAATTAATGAATTGGCTGAAATAACTGGATCTCAAGTAATTCCTGCTGATGCAACTTCTATGGAAGATTTAGAAAATCTAGTAGATAAGTCTATTGAAATCTTAGATGGTAAAATTGATTTTGTTTTGCATTCTATTGGTATGTCAGTAAACGTAAGAAAAGGGAATCACTATACCGAGTCTGATTACGATTTTACGCATAAAGGGTTTGATATTTCTGCGCTTTCTTTCCATAGAGTTATGAATGTTCTTTATAAGAAAAAAGCAATGAGTGAGTGGGGGTCAATAGTAGCTTTGACTTATATGGCCGCACAAAGAGTATTTCCTGACTATAATGACATGGCTGATAACAAAGCATATTTAGAGTCTATTGCTCGTAGCTTTGGTTATTTCTTTGGTAGAGACTATAAAGTACGTGTAAATACAATTTCTCAATCTCCTACAATGACTACTGCTGGTAGAGGAGTAAAAGGATTTGATGGATTTATCACTTATGCAGAAAAAATGTCTCCATTAGGAAATGCTACTGCATTAGAATGTGCTGATTATACAATTACTATGTTTTCTGATTTAACTAAAAAAGTTACATTACAAAATTTATTCCACGATGGAGGTTTCTCTAATATGGGAGTAAGTACAGCTGTAATGTCTGAATTTACTGATGAAAAATAAAAATCACTAAATAATAATAAAAATGCAAACTTTTGAGTTTGCATTTTTTTTTGCACATAAAATTTTCATAGACATCCTATTTCTTTAGTATATTTGGCTTATTTAAGTGATAAAATGAAATTACAATACTCTATAATTATTCCTGTTTACAATCGACCAAATGAGGTAGATGAATTACTAGAAAGTTTAACTCAACTAAATGGTGAATTGTCTTTTGAAGTAGTCATTGTGGAAGATGGATCTCCTAATACATGTGAGAATATTGTAAGGAAATATATGACATCATTAGATATAAAATATTTTTCAACTGAAAATCAAGGAGCTGGTAAGAGTAGGAATTATGGAATGCAAAAAGCCATAGGTAATTATTTTATAATTATCGATTCTGATTGTTTGATTCCTAAAGGGTATTTAGTGGCCGTAGAGAAACAGTTGCAATTGACATATACTGATGCTTTTGGTGGGCCAGATGCCGCCCATGAAAGTTTTACAACTATTCAGAAGGCGATTAATTATTCAATGACCTCTCTACTCACAACAGGTGGTATTCGAGGAAAGAAAAAATCGGTGGGTAAGTTTCAACCTAGAAGTTTTAATTTAGGAATATCTAAAGTTGCGTTTGAAAAAACTCAAGGTTTTTCTGATTTGAAAATAGGAGAAGATATTGATTTGACTTTTCGATTATGGGAGTTTGGTTTTGAAACTCAACTGATTGAAGATGCTTTTGTGTATCATAAAAGAAGGGTGAATTTTAAACAATTCTATAAACAGACCAATGCCTTTGGTAAAGCGAGACCTTTTTTAAATAATAAGTACCCTGGTACAGCAAAAATCACGTATTGGTTTCCTAGTTTGTTTTTATTAGGCTGGGTAATTTCTTTAATGGGGTTGTTTTTTAATTTCTTCCAAGGAATTTATTTATATGCCTTTTATTTTAGTACTTTGGGACTACATGCGGCTATAGAAAACAAAAGTATTAAAGTCGGTGTTTTAGCAATTTTGTCTACGAATGTTCAGTTTTATGGATATGGTTCTGGGTTTTTAATATCTTATTTTTCAAAAAAACAAAAGCCCTAACATCAAACATCAAGGCTTTCAAATAGTTTATTAAGTTTCTACTTAAACCAATTTATAGTCGATCAAAAGTTCTCCTTCCAAAGAACCTTGTATATGATCTCCTTTGGTGTTTTTACCAGCTCCAGTAGCAGGAGTACCCGTCAAGATTAAATCTCCTGGCTCTAAAGTCATATACTTAGAGATAAAAGCGATAATTTCTTTAAAACTATAAATCATTAGAGAAGAATTTCCAACTTGCTTTTGATCTCCGTTAATTTTTAAGTCAAAATTAATAGCTGATAAATCAGAGAATTTTTCTACAGGATAAAATTTAGATATTGGCGCAGCTCCGTCAAATCCTTTACTTAGATCCCAAGGACCTTTGTTTTCTCTAGAAGCAGCCATCACATCTTTAGCAGTATAATCTATAGCAATTCCAATATCAGAAATGTAAGACTCAGCTGTTTCTTCTGAAATGTTTTTTCCTTTTTTACCAATTTTAATTACAAGTTCTATTTCGTAGAACAATTGATCTGTAAAAGAAGGAAACCTCCATTCAATAACTTAACGCAACAAATCTAAATTTATAGATTTGTAAAATGGTAGTAAAAAAACATAGACGACTTACCCGTAAAGAAAGAGTACAAATTGAGACTCTTTTAAATGAAAAAAAATCAAAATCCTACATTGCTA
>NZ_JBAHZZ010000091.1:0-8646 GCF_037132785.1 Flavicella sp.
AAAATATCCTAAAACTGTACACCCAAAAAGAGTATCCTCTGATAATTTAAATCTTAAATTTCTTTATAAAAGTAAAACATTAGGATAACTACGC
This sequence comes from Flavicella sp., assembly GCF_037132785.1. Taxonomy (GTDB): domain Bacteria; phylum Bacteroidota; class Bacteroidia; order Flavobacteriales; family Flavobacteriaceae; genus Flavicella. The sequence continues at coordinate 95 of NZ_JBAHZZ010000091.1, forward strand.
ATGCATAAAATACTCAACAGACTGTACTACAGGTAATTAAATATGAAAGTCTTGTGGTTTCTTCTTGAAATGAAAACACACATTGTTTAAACAGTAAATTAAAAAATCAATCTTTAACAAGTAAAAATAAAGGTTGAAATAAACCTAAACAGAAAAATTATCTTGTTGTAAAAACTAGTAAACAGCAATCAACTATCCTAATAGACTACTTGCGGATTTTAGGTATTATGTTTTATATGTTTTTTTTTGTTCACTTCTCATTTAGCCAAATCATAACTTCTGTCCCAGTCTTTCCAAACCACTTCGTAGCCTTGATTTTGAATCATTTCTTTGATGTCCTTCGTAGACCGTTCATCAGAAATTTCAAATTGCTCTAAGGATTGTGGTTCTACGGCGTATCCTCCTGGGTTTGTTTTAGATTCTGCACTGATGGATGTAATTCCCAGTTTGATAATATTATTACGGAAAACTTCATTTTCACGTGTCGACATAGATAATTCAACATCTTCATCTAACAAACGGTATGCGCAAATTAATTGAACCAAATCCGAATCTGTCATTTCTACTTTAGGTTCTACTTCTCCTTGATGCGGTCTTAACCGTGGAAAAGAAATAGAGTATTTTGTTTTCCAGTATGTTTTTTGTAAATATTTTAGATGCAAAGCTGTATAAAAACTATCTACTCTCCAATCTTCTAATCCAAATAATGCTCCAACACCTATTTTGTGTATTCCTGCTCTTCCTAATCGATCAGGAGTATTCAATCTATAATCGAAATTGGATTTTTTTCCTTTAGGGTGATGAATCTTATAGGTTTCTTTGTGATATGTTTCTTGATATACCAAAACAGAATACAAGCCAGCTTCTATCAATTCTTCATATTCGTTTTGATGTAAAGGTTGTACTTCAATAGTGATATTTGAAAACTGAGAACGAATTAATTCAATTGCATTTTTTAGATATGAAACGCCAACGGTTCTATTTGCTTCACCTGTAACTAATAAAATATGATCGTAGCCTAATTTTTTTATATGCGCTACTTCTTTTAGAATTTCCGTATCACTTAAAGTTTTCCTCTTTATTTTATTGGTCATACTAAAACCACAGTAGGTACAAATGTTTTGACACTCATTAGATAAGTACATCGGAATGTACATTTGAATGGTATTTCCAAAACGTTTTTTTGTAAGTGCATGACTTCTTTGTGCCATTTTTTCTAAAAAAGGTTTGGCGGCAGGAGATATCAATGCTTTGAAATCAGAGATGTCAATTTTTTCTTTTCTAAGTACTGCTTTCACGTCAATACTTGTAAAGCTATAAATTTCCTTTTCAAGGGTATCCCAATCGTATTTGTCGAATGTGTTTTTAAAGGACATGTTTTTTCTGCATTTGGCCACTAGCCTTTGGCTTTTGGCAATTATTTTTAGCTAATGGCTGATAGCCTAAAACTATTTAATTCAAAAATGATGTTAATGGGCTACTAGCCTCAGCATGTTTTTTTATTGACGCTAATTTTGCATTATAAGCAATACGTCCTGCTTGAACAGCTAACTTAAAGGCTTTTGCCATGGCAACGGGGTCTTGAGAAATTGCAATTGCAGTATTTACCAAAACCGCATCAGCACCTAATTCCATTGCATAAGCGGCATGAGAAGGGCTTCCAATACCTGCATCTACGATTACAGGAATATTGCTTTGTTCGATGATGATTTCTAAGAAATCAACGGTTTTTATTCCTTTGTTTGTGCCTATTGGAGCGCCTAAAGGCATTACGCATTGTGTTCCTACTTCTTCCAGGCGTTTGCATAAAACAGGATCTGCAAGAATATAAGGCATCACTACAAAACCTAGTTTTACCAGCTCTTCAGCTGCTTTTAAAGTTTCAATAGGATCAGGAAGTAAATATTTAGGATCTGGATGAATTTCCAATTTAATCCAATTTGTTTCTAGCGCTTCTCTTGCCAATTGAGCAGCAAAAACTGCCTCTTTAGCAGTTCTTACTCCTGAGGTATTGGGCAATAAATTGATATGAGGTTTTTGAATGCTTTGAAGCATTTTGTCTTGATCGTTTTCAATATCTACTCTTTTTAGCGCAACAGTAATCAGCTCACTCTCACTAGCTAATAATGCCTCAGTCATTAAGTAGTTTGAGCTAAATTTCCCTGTTCCTGTAAATAGTCTCGATTGAAATTCTTTATCTGAGATCCGAAGTTTGTCGTTCATAATATTTTATCTTTTAGAAAAAGGAGTTCCTTTTTCTATATTATTTTTTCTTTTTGTACATCAATTATGTCTTTAGTGTCATAATTATTCCACTTCCCACACTTGCTCATTTGTAGACGGAGCATTTAAAAATTTATTTATTTTTGGAATAAGATTAAAATCTTTGGTTATCGTTCCCGACATAGCGATTCCATAAACTTTAGTCATCATAAGATCTAAAATATCGTCTAGTTCTATACCTCCAATGGCAATAATGGGGGTATCGGTTTTCAATTCTTCTAAAATACTTAGATAGCCATTAACCCCTAATACAGGACTTAGATTGTCTTTTGTTTTTGTAAAACGGAAAGGTCCTAAACCTATATAATCCACTTTTTTGGCGATTAGAGATTGGCAATCTTCTAAGGAGTTTGCTGTGCCTCCAATAATTTGCCAGCTATATAAATATTTTCTTGCTCCGGTAGGACAAGTATCTGATTTTCCTAAATGAACACCATCTGCTTTTACCTCTTTGGCAATTTTATAATGATCGTTGATAATCAAGCGTGTTTGAAAATGGTTGGTGATTTCTCTTGCTTCTCGTGCAATTTTAAGAACTTTTTTTTCAGAGATATTTTTCAAACGTAACTGGACCAATTCAGCTCCTGCTTGACAGGCTTGTTGGATGTTTTCAAGGTGTTCCTTAGGAGTATTTCCTTGTGATATATAATGTAATTTACTTATACTCATTGTGTTTTAGTAATTCAGAAGTTATGAATTTAAGGAGTTAAGAATACTTTTGCAATAATTATTGAGTAGCTTACTCACTTCTTCTATTAATTTTGTTTCATTTTTTTCTATATAGTTTAGGTCTTTAGACAGAATTATAAAACACCTTCATTTTTCATTTCTAGATTTATGCAACCCTAACAAAGATTCGTTACTATTCAAAAATTCCTCGGTGTAATACTTGGCATTTCTAGCAGCATCTTCTAGTTCAATTTCCTCTGAAAGATTACTAGCTAAAGATGATGAAAGAACACAACCGCTACCGTGTTTTTCTATTGTTTTTTCAATATTAGGAGGGATATTTATCATAACAATTCCGCTATGATACAATTCGTCCCATCCTTTTTTGTCTTCTCTATGTCCTCCTTTTAAATAAATATTGGTAAACCCACTGATGTATTCAATAGTATCATCAATGGATTTTTCAGGAGATATACTTTTTATTTCGTCATAATTTGGTGTGATGAGATAGCATTTTTTCCAAATAGCAGCTAGAAGGTTTTGGTTTTCTTTTGTATGAAAGTCGAAACCAGCACTTGCTTTAAAAATTGGATCTAAAACAATTTTAATTTCAGGATTTAGCTCATGTAATCTTTCTAATAAAAGAGACAGGGTCTGCCAAGATTCAACGATTCCTATTTTAACCACAGAAATTTTAAAACGATCAAAAAGCGTTTCAATTTGAGAAATAATTACCTTTATAGAAATCCAAATACATTGTTTGAAGTCCACATCATTTTGAATGGTTATTGCTGTACAAACAGACAGCCCATACAAACCATGCGCTTCAAATGTTTTAATATCTGAAGTGACTCCTGCTCCGCTACTAGGGTCGAAACCTGCGATGGATAATATGTATTTATTAGGTCTCATTTTCTGATAATAATTTTAATTAAATAGCGCTTTGATATTCTCTTTGTCAAAAGTTTTTAGGATGTTGCTTTCAACTTTAATTAACTCACCAGCTACTTGTTTTTTATTTTGTTGTAACTCCATTATCTTTTCTTCAATAGTATCTTTACAAATCATTTAGTATGAAGTAACCTTTTTTTCTGCCCAATTCTATAACACCTGTCAATTGCTTGGGCTTCTGCTGCTGGGTTTCACCATGGATCAAAAATATATACATAATCTGCAGCTGTTAAATTTAAACCGACTCCTTACTACTTTTAAATTAATTAAGAATACGTGAATGTTTTCGTTGTTTTGAAAGTTATTAACCTTGTCTTGTCTGTTTTTAGTACTGCTGTCTATATATTCATGTTCGATATTCATTTTTTCTAAGTGCGACTTGAGGATTTTTAACATACTTGAAAAGAAAGAAAAAACTTGAATTTTATGATTTCTTGTGTTTTCTGAAATATCATTTAACAATAAATCTAATTTAACAGAATCATTGGTATATTCCTCCTCGCCATTTAACAAACTTGGAGAGTTGCAAATTTGTCGTAGCTTGGTTAATTCTTCGAGGGTATGTAGTTTAGATTTTTCAAATTCATCAGTTTCTATGACATTTAATAAAAAATCTCTGTATTTGTTTTTGTATGAGTCATATACTTTTCTTTGCTGAGTTCCCAAAGTGCAATATAAGAATTGCTCAGTTTTAGCTAGAAGATCTTTTGCTACCTTTTCTTTTGTTCTTCTCAATAAAAAAGGGTCGATTAGTTTTTTTAATTCAGTTGTAACTTCATAATCTTTATTTTTATCTATTGCGGTTGCAAAATCTTTTTTAAATTGTTGTAATCCTCCTAATAAGCTCGGGTTTATAAAATTCATTTGTGCATACAAATCAAATGTGTTGTTTTCTATAGGTGTGCCTGTTAATACTAATTTGTTTTTAGATTTTAGTAATTTAATTGATTTGTATCTTTTAGAATTAGGGTTTTTAATAGCTTGAGATTCATCTAATATTATATAGTTAAACATGTATTCAGATAAAAGGTCAATATCATTCATAACCAAGCCATAAGTGGTTAAAACAATATCATAATCTTTAAATATAGTTGTGTCTTCATTTAAGTTAAAACCATATTCTTTGAGAAGTTCTTCTTCTATTTCTACTTCTTGAATTTCTAATGCTCTTTCTCTAGTGATAGCAAAAGTGCTTTCTTTTATATATGTAGCTATATGTTTATTGTTGTAATACATACGCTAAATATAATGTCTTTCGTTAATAATTGAATATTTCATTTTCTTAAAATCCTCAACAGGAGTTTTACTATGCCAAACCCCTCCTAAAACACCAACACCTTTATAACCTAATTCTTGAAATTTTGAAAGGTTGGCTGTAGTGGCACCCCCCAAACCGATGATTGTTTTATCGATAGAGTTTACATCAAAACCTCTGCCTTTATATCCTTTTTTTGAAATAGAAGAAAATACTGGGCTTAATAAATGATAATCGAATTCAAATGTTGATTTTTCCAATTCTTCAGGTTCGTGAAAAGAAGAACTAATCGTTTTGCCAAACATATTGTTTAGTTTGACAAAATAATCGCTTGGAGTATCTAAACAATCTCTACGTTTTTGTTCTTGGAAATGAATTCCTTTAAGGTTAAAGTTATTGATCAATTCATGAAAATAATGCACTACAATTTTGTCGTGATATTTTTCATCAATCTGATTTAGATAGTCACAATGTTCTTGATAATTTTTATTTGGTTTTCTTAAATGATAGTACTGCAACCCTTCTTGAAATAACTGTATAAGTATTTCAATTTCGTTTGGAATATCTGTTTCAGGTGCTATTAATACGATCATTTTTTTTGAGTTAGGGATTGAAGCGACATCCTTTTAATAAAAAGTAGACTGAGCTTGTTGAAGTCTACTTTTTATTAAAAGATACAGTGGAAATTCCGACCCTGAACTTGTTTCAGGGGAGCTTCCATGTAGTTTTATAAATATACCTCTGAACCTTTTTCTTTAAATTCTTTCGATTTTTCCTCGAATCCTTTTGCTATAATTTTATTATCTACAATATCATTTTTAGCAGCAAAATCGCGAACTTCTTGCGAGATTTTCATAGAACAAAATTTTGGTCCACACATAGAACAGAAGTGAGCTACTTTGGCTCCATCTGCAGGTAATGTTTCATCGTGGTATTCTATAGCACGTTCAGGATCTAATCCTAAATTAAATTGGTCATGCCAACGGAATTCAAATCGTGCCATACTCAAGGCATTGTCTCTGTGTTGAGATCCTGGATGCCCTTTGGCTAAATCTGCCGCATGTGCTGCAAGTTTATAAGTAACTACACCCACACGAACATCTTCTTTATTAGGCAATCCTAAATGCTCTTTAGGAGTTACATAGCATAACATAGCACAACCATACCAACCAATCATAGCAGCTCCAATTCCTGAAGTAATATGGTCGTATCCTGGAGCAATATCAGTAGTTAAAGGTCCTAATGTATAAAAAGGAGCTTCATCACAAACCTCAATTTGTCTTTCCATATTTTCTTTAATCATATGCATTGGCACATGACCTGGTCCTTCAATAAAACATTGTACTTCATGCTTACGAGCAATTTGAGTCAATTCCCCTAAGGTTTCTAATTCAGCAAACTGAGCTTCATCATTGGCATCAGCTATGGAACCTGGACGTAACCCATCTCCTAAAGAGAAGGCAACATCGTATGATTTTAAGATTTCACAAATATCTTCGAAATGTGTGTATAAAAAACTTTCTTTATGATGTGCTAAACACCATTTAGCCATAATAGATCCACCACGAGATACAATTCCAGTTACACGGCTTGCAGTCATCGGTACATAACGTAATAAAACTCCAGCGTGAATGGTAAAATAATCTACTCCTTGTTCAGCTTGCTCAATTAAAGTATCACGGAAAATTTCCCAGGTCAGGTCTTCTGCAACGCCATTTACTTTTTCTAATGCTTGGTAAATTGGCACGGTACCAATAGGTACTGGTGAGTTGCGTACTATCCATTCACGAGTTTCATGAATGTTTTCTCCTGTAGATAAATCCATGATATTATCTGCTCCCCAACGACAAGCCCAAACAGCTTTTTCTACTTCTTCCTCAATAGAAGATGTTACTGCTGAATTACCGATATTTGCATTGATTTTTACCAAGAAATTCCTACCTAAAATCATTGGTTCTGCCTCAGGGTGATTGATATTAGAAGGTATTATTGCACGGCCTCTAGCTACTTCCGAACGTATAAATTCAGCTGTGATTTTGTTAGGGATAGAAGCTCCAAAATGCTCTCCTTTATGTTGCTTTTTAATTTCTGTCATTTCGTCAATTCGTTGGTTTTCACGAATAGCGATATATTCCATTTCTGGAGTGATAATTCCTTTTTTAGCATAGTGTAACTGAGTTACATTTTGACCTTTTTTAGCACGTAATGGTTTCTTTAATAAAGAGAAACGCATATGGTTTAAACTTTTGTCGTTTAAACGCTCATTACAATATTCAGAAGAAAATTCTTCTAATTGCTCTGTATCTCCACGTTCTTTAATCCAGTCTTCACGGATTCTGTCAATTCCTGCATGAATGTCAATTTTTTTGTTAGGATCTGTATAAGGTCCAGAAGTATCATAAACGGTTACAGGTTCGTTTGGCGTTTTCTTTTTCGTCATTGAATCTACAGTGTCGCTTAAAGAAATTTCACGCATTGCCACTTTAATTTGTGGATGGATTTTTCCTTGTACATAAATTTTTTTAGAATTAGGAAATGGTTGTCTCGTAATTCCGTCTTGCTTTGGTGCAGTGTCTTTACTTTTCATTTTATCTGTCCTTTGGCTGTTAATGTTTGTTATATATAATGCTAATGGCTAACGTCGCAAAAGCGAATTACTACTATTATCCTCCTTGAGTAGCTTGAATAATTAGAACCTCATCATTCTCCTTTAAATTAGAAAAGCTCCAATTGTCTTTTAAAACAATCTCTTCGTTGATCGCAACAGCAATTCCATTTTGAGTATGATTCAAGAGTTCTAACAAGTCTTCTACAGAAGTGTTTTGTGAAATTTTTTTTTGAATATTGTTTACGCGTATGTTCATTTGTTATACAATTTGCGAAAACTCTAGCAGGCATAGCCAGTTTTATTAGAAGAGATATAATGGAATAATGCCATTATAATTATGTTCAAATAAAAGAGTCGAAGACTCTACTTTTTCCTACGTAAGTCTTAACTTATTCAGGTTCAAAGGGTAAAGTCTCAGTTCTAACAAAAGAACACCCCTAAAGTTTACGTCACAAATGTATTCTTTTTTTTCGATATTTTAAATTAAATTTTAATGAGGGATTTGGAATTAAAATTATGTTTTTTTTGGAGGAGAATTGACTATTTAGGTATCTTTAAAAGATAATAAAATTATAATATGTTTTAGTAAATAAATTATTTTAACCCGTTGTGTATTTTAAATAATGCTAATTTTAATTGTATTAATGAGTTAGTCATTTAGTTTCTGTATCTTAGTGTCATTAACTATAACAGATATGGATGTTTTTCAAGGTCAAAATATACTGAGTTTTATAAAAGAACTGCCAAATGATGAAGCTTGTAAGGCTTATTTAGCCAAAATAAAAT